>DASQID010000195.1:0-40560 GCA_035631775.1 Acidobacteriota bacterium | reverse complement strand
ATAGTCGATGCCGGCTCGCAGCACGTCGGACGGCACCCTCAGCTGCTTTCGCCTGTTCTGGAAGCAGTAGGCACAGCTCAGGTTACATTGGTCCGTTACAACCAGAAATATGCGATCCAAGGCTGCCGTCTCACCCGCGATTCCGCCTGTTTTGCATGATGCCGGCCCAACAGGAGGATCCAATCTGGAAACTAGCAAGTCTCCCAGATGGGCTCACTGGGCCTCAACTCCCTAATACCGAGCTCTTTGATAGGGGCTTCTGTTATCCTCAAATAGCACTCCATGGCATTCAGGATGGTAACCAGAGCATCCCTCTTATTGAGGTCTTGCGGCTGAGTGAGTTGGGGTATCCTCTGCCTGAGTACATCCGCTATAATTCTCATTCTTCTGTTGACATCTCCAATCGCCTCAAAAATCTGAGAGTCTGTCGGGAAGTCCTTGTATTGCATAAGCATCTCCAGGAGGAAGGATAAGGCTAATACAGGCCATTTTGTGCTTCGAGAGTCCAGATTTGACTTTTTGCGCCCCTACTCCGGGCAAAGATCAACGATTGTCCATCACCCGAAAGGTCAAACAGGCCAACATGTGCAGTTTTCGCGCCAAAATCAACCAGGGGTGAGAATGGCTGAGGCGATCCAGTTTGTGCCGATACTCTCCATAACTTCACGCGATCCGATTCCCAAGTGGCACTTGCGAGTATATCCCCCGAAAATGGATCCCAACGGACCTGCACCACATCGGCACCATCGGTTAATTTCCGGGCCGGCATGCCGCCTTTTGAGGCGATCGTCCAGACCTCATAGCGATCTCCAGCCACACCCCTGAAAGCGATACTGCTGCCGTCAGGAGACCAGGCCGGCATGTATGCCAGAAAGGGGCCGGTTGTAACCTGGCGTTCGGGGCCTGATCGTCTCCCTTCTTTCACCGGAGCTGCCCAGATGTCACAACCTCCCGCCCGTTCCGATGCGAACGCAAGTTGTGATCCGTCGGGGGACCAGGCCGGATGCATATCTGCCGCCTCGTGAGTGGTGAATTGAATGGGCTCGCCGCCTAAGCTCGATACTGTCCAGATGTCGCGCTGCCCCACGATGATTCTATAGAATGCAATCCATTTTCCGTCCGGGGAAAGGGTGGGCAGCGAGGCAATGTCCGTAAAGTGAGTCAGTTGTTGGGCCGCACCCCTGGCATATCCTCCATCTAGCGGTTGGAGCCAGAGGTTATGGCTCCCAGCGCCGCCTCGCATTGAAGCATAAACTATCTTGGTGCCGTCTCTAGCTATCGAAGTCATATAATCCGACTCGGATGCGGCGACGATCGATTCTTTGCCGGACTTCCGATCCAGAAGGACACACTCTTGGTTCTCCGTGCCGGTTGTGTGAACCAGGCGTTTGCCGTCCCAAGGGAGTGAGGGATGACTTTCGGGACCCGTTCCCGGGGTGACCCGCTCGGGTTGGCCCCCACGCGGATTCACGCGCCAGATCGCCAGAGTGCCGCCGCGATAGGAGGAAAAATAGATGTATCGGCCCTGGTAACCCCAGGCCGGTTCGAAATCCCGCTCATCATCCAGCGTGAGGCGCCGTGTGGGTCCGCCAGATATCGGGACAATCCACAGGCCATGCCGGCTCGAATAGCAGATTTCCTTTCCATCGGGAGACCACGCGGGATCTCTGTGATCCCAGAGACCGCTCCTGTCGTCCGTTAGCGGCCTCACGTTGCCGGGATTTTCGAGAGATGCAATCCCAATGCGAAGGTGCTCCGCCGGCGACGACCTGGAAAAGGCAATGTACTTCCCATCCTGCGAGATAGCAGGGCACTGTCCGCCGGGCACGAGAAGTCTGGCACCGCCCCCGGTTACATCAACCCTCCATATGCTCTTGCTGCCGCCACGCTCCGATACGAAAGCGATCGCGCTTTGATCGGGGAACCAGGCAGGAGACGAATCGTCCGCAGGGTCATCCGTCAGCCGCTTCACCCTTGTCCCACGCAGATCGGTCAGCCAGATATCCCTGTTTCCCGATGCGTTTGAAGTGTAGGCGATCATGGTTCCGTCAGGTGAAACCGCGGGTTCGCCATCCCAACTCTCCGTTCTGGTCACCCGAATCGGCCTGTAATCAGGCAGGGTTCGATCACTCCGCCTCGCCCGGAGCCAGGCGAACGAGAGCAAGATTGCACCCAGTAAGAGTACTGCGGCCACAGACTTTACTATCCAAGATCCTTCCCGCCGTCCCGCCTCCAACTGGGGAGGTGCGGATAGAGAGCTGTGCCGGCGGAGGTCATTGAGTAGCTCGTTCGCCGACTGGTAACGCTTGCGTGGGTTCTTTTCGAGCGCCTTCAGGATAATCCGCTGCAGTGCAGTTGAAACCTCCGGGTTCAGCCGGGTCGGCGCGACCGGGGCTCTGCGGAGGATGGCGTCGCTTACCATCGCCGGTGTGCTGCCCTCGAACGCCCGGCGTCCAGTGGCCATTTCATAAAGCACCGCCCCGGTCGAGAAGAGATCCGAACGCACATCGACGGCCCCGCCGCGCAGCTGCTCGGGAGACATATAGGGGACCGTACCCCCTCCCCCCTGGGTTTCTTCCAGACTTTTCAGAGAGGGTGTATCGCTTGTGAGCCTGAGCAGACGCGCCAGCCCGAAATCGAGAATCTTCAGGCGTCCACCTGCCACGATCATGATGTTCCCAGGCTTCAGATCGCAGTGCACGACCCCCTGTGCGTGAGCTGCCTCCAGTCCCTCGGCCAGCTGCTCCCCGAGCCTTGCGACCTCCTCCGCAGGCAACGGACCCGGGACGAGCTTTTGGCCGAGTGTCTCTCCCTTGAGATGTTCCATGACCAGGAAGTCGATGCCTTCCTGGGTATCGAAGTCGTAGACCGTCTCGATGTTGGGATGATTAAGCTTGGAAAGCGCGAGCGCCTCCTTGCGGAAACGCTTTCTTGCCGACTGATGGTCCAGTCGTCCGTGCGGGAGCACTTTAACCGCGACGTCGCGCTGAAGGTGATCATCGTGAGCAAGATAAACAACCCCCATGCCGCCTTCGCCGACCTTTCTCAGGAGGTGGTAGTGCGACAGCGTCCGGCCCGTAAGGTTGACAGTCAGCACCTCTTTAACATCTTCTGCAAAGAGTTTGGCAGCTGCATCCATGGCTGGGGTTTCCAAGAAGCCTCTCGCTGACGTGTCTTGGCTCAGGAGTTGTTCGACTTCTTGCCGCAGAGAATCGTCATTCGCACAGGCCCGGTCAAGAAACGATTTCCGATCCTCCGGTGCCTGGCTTAGAGCCTGCCGGAATATCTGATCGACCTGATTCCAGCGCAAACGGCCCCCTTCCTGGCCAAGACGAAGCGGATAAATATGGCGAATTATACGACTAATCGCATGAAGTCAAGCAGACAAGACGCTTGGTGAGTTGTACCTGCGGGGTGTGTAGATGTCCGTGCAACTCGGAAATGGTGTCAGCGCCTCCTTTGCCATTTCTCTATTGCTTTTGCCGCTGCTTTGGTTTGCCACTGCATGTTGCTGAGGTCGTCGCGCCCTCCTCTTGACAACGGCACGACATGATCCAGGACGTAGCCTTTGCACGGGCCTTTGATACTTCCGGTTGCGGGACAGGGATGTGATTGTTTGAAGGCTTTCCTTGCCGCCCGGCCGCGCAGGATGTGGCCTTTGCTGTCGCGCGGACAGGTCAGACACTGATCCTTGACCTTGACTTTCGATCCGTTGCCGGAAACGGCAGGTCTGGCCGCCAAGGCCATGAACAAGGAGAAGGTTAGTAGGAGAATCACACCATGAAAGCTCTTCATGAGAACCTCCATTTAACAGATCTTCAATCTGGGCGGTCTCATCAGAAAAATGGGAGGCAAAACATCACGGATTCTGGAGATCTTGGGCATCTGCGTCCTGGTGTCCCATGAAGGATGGTGAAAACCCCTCGCCTTCAGGTGCGGCATAGCCACGACCAAGGGTGAGGATGCTGGGGCACGAGGATAGTATTTTGCTTCAGGAGCCATTTCCAGCACGCGACCACAGCGCATCCGCCAGACCCGAGCTCCTCTCAATGCTCTTGCTCACGGCTCCGGCGAACACCTCTTCATCGGTCCAGATTTCGGCTTTTTTTCTTGCGCGCGTCAGGCCGGTGTAAATCAACTCTCTCGTAAGAACCTCGGAGTCGTGGGGCGGCAAAAGCATGATGACCTGGTCAAATTCGGAGCCTTGGCTCTTGTGGATTGTCATGGCGAAGACCGTTTCATGCTCAGGCAGCCGGGCCGGAGAGATCCTCCTCACCCCCTCTTTGGAATCCGGGAAGAAAACATTGGTTTTTCCCTTCTCATTCTCATCCGGAAACACAATCCCCACGTCGCCGTTGAACAGCCTCAGGTTGTAGTCATTGACGGTGACCATCACCGGCCGTCCCCGATACCATCGTCTGTCAGGATCGATCAGTCCCGTTTCCGCGAGAATTGCCTCGATCGCAGCATTCACCCCGGCAACGCCATAGGGGCCCTGGCGCAGCGCACAAAGGATACGGAAGGTGTCGAAGAGACGCAGAGCCTCGGCCGGTGATTCAGCGGCCAGGTATTCGCCATAGCCCTCGATCACCGCTTGGGCCAGGCATTTCTTGAGCCTACCCGGCTTGGGGACACTTCGCCGGATGACCTCTCTACTGGCGCCTTGCTCGAGCACCGCGACAGCCTGCCGGGCTTCCCCGCTATTGACCGCCGCTGCCAGCGCCGCGATGGCACTATCGCTCTTGAATCGATAGTTCCTCCTGAGGACCACAAGTGAATCCGCAAGCAGAAGGCCAGGGCCGGAGGATGGGTCATCCGCAATCTGTTCCAGTGCAACCCTGGCAACAAAATCGCGGAATTCTGTCGAATACTGTCCCCGCCTATTCCCGCCGCAAATATCGCCGAGGGCGGCCCCCGCTTCGACGGAGGCGAGCTGATCACGGTCACCCAGAAGGATCAGGTGCGCGTCGCGTCTCAAGGCCATCGCGAGCTTGGCCATGAGTGGAAGGGATACCATTGATGCCTCGTCGACGATTACAGCGTCATGCGGCAGCAGGTTAGTCTCCGAATAACGGAAGCGGATCGACCCTCCCTTTAAACCAAGCAGCCGATGGATCGTCGAGACATCTTCGGGAATCAGATTCTTTACTTCCTCGGCGCAGTTCAGTTCCTTCTTCATCGAGCGGACGGACTCCCCGAGCCGTGCCGCTGATTTTCCTGTGGGCGCGGCCACGGCAATGCGCATGGCTTTCCCACCCCGCTGCTCGAGCAGTAGCGCCAGGATCTTTACAACCGTCGAGGTCTTTCCGGTGCCGGGCCCGCCGGATATCACGCAGAATCGACTCCTCACTGCTGCCGCCGCCGCGACCTTCTGCCAGTCGACCTCCTCCGTCCCTGACCGTTGGAAGAGCCTATCCAATCCACTCCTGAGAACAGCCTCGTCCACGTCACAGACTACCGAAGCCTTTTCCTGGATCGCTCCCGCCAGATCCCGTTCGTACTTCCAATACCGGTAAAGATACAAACGACCGCTTTCGTCCAGCACGAGCGGCCGGAAGGCGCCTGGAGGGCCGACAACCGGCATCTCTTCCAGGCAACCCTTCAGATGGCCGAATTCAGGCATCTGGACGTCTTTCCCACTGACCTGGATGATCGTCCCCGCGAGACGGGCCAAGTGTAAACAGACGTGGCTTTCCCCCACGGCGTTGCTCGCAAGAGCGGCGGCGAGTTCGAGCCAGGTCGACGTGCTCCCCGCCTTTCGACACACAAATCCGGCGAAATGGCGGTCGGTAGTGGTGAGCTCGAATTGACTCGTCACGATTTCATCCCCCGGATTCCACCAGGTAACTCGTCAGCTCACGAATCATTTCCCCGGGAGGGAGGTCATAGTAAATGCCGGAATCGTCGCGATTCACGCCTCTGAGGAATACGTACAATATGCCGCCGAAACAGGTCGAGTACTCGTAGTTCCGATTGCGCAGGGAGAGGTACCGGTTCAGGGCCACGGTGTACAGCAGATACTGGAGCGGGTAGAGGCTGCGCTCCATGGCCGTCTTGAGAGCCTGCCGGCCGTAATGTTCCGGAAGATTTCCGAGGTGATTCGACTTCCAATCCACGAGGTAATACTGCCCGCCGTGCTCAAAGACCATGTCTATGAAACCGCGCACCATCCCCCTCACGGGCCTGAAATTCAAAGCTGAAGAGATGCGCAGCAGATCGGCTGCATCATGGCGCCCGCTCCACCTCTGGAAATAGCTCCTGAGCCTATCGGAGGTGATGAACCTCAGGGGAAAGAAGAACTCCAATTCCGTGACCCAGCTCCCTGGCTTCAAGTCGGCCAGGGTAAACACTCCGGCGCGGGAAAACATCGGGGCCGTGATCACGTTGTGGACCATGCCGCAGACATGCGTGGTCCATTCGGTACCAAAGCCCTGTTTGACAAGGCTGCGCTCCACCTGCACGAGGGTGGACTCCGCTGAATATTCTGCAAAGTTGAGTTTTTCGAAAATCTCGTGGAGAAAAATACCGGCCCGCGCTCCCCGGGGAAAGCCGATGATGCTCGTCGTCTGAGCCTTCTCGGTGAGACCGACCTGAGCCTCCGGCGGCGCGGATTCGTCCCGATCCGGCAACTCGGCGGCGGGGGAATCGTGAGTCGCGAGGGACGTGAAGCTCGCGACATGCCAGGTGCGGTCGATGGTCCCCTCGAAACTCCGGCATTGGAGCGGCTGGCCATCATCCCGGACGGAAATGTACGGCTCTACATCAGTCGCAGCGGGCATGGGCGACACGGAGATCATCCCGTTTCCCTTCGCTGCGAGGGCACACAACTGCTCACGCATTCTCCGGGCAGACAGGCTTTTAGTCTCCAGCGCCAGCCGGCCTACCGGGTCGTCCGGGCCCTTCGCTTCCTCGGACGAGTGGAGCAGCCAGGCTAGGGCCGAAGTCTCGGGCCTGTTCTTCCCCGTCCTGTCGACGATCTTTCCCCCAACCAGGTAACACCGGAACCTGGCCCTTGTCAGCGCAACGTAGAGCAAGCGAAGGTTCTCAGCCAGGGCCTCCTTCTGTGAAACCAATCGGTGTCGCTCGTACTCAGGCGAGCCGAAATCCTTGATCATCTTGTGGCCATCATGGAACGTGCTCACTCCCTCATCTGTCCTGACTCCTCCCCACGCGAACGGGCAAAAAACGATGGGGTATTCCAGCCCTTTGCTGAGATGAACCGTGACAATCCTGACTGCCCTTTCGTCTGTTTCGAGACGTATCTGGTACTCCTCCGCAACCTCCTCCCCGCTGACCCGATCGCCAAACCAGGTGACCACTCCCTCAATTCCGAATCCCCACGCCTGGGCCGCTTCGTGTATGACCTCGAAGCAGTGCAGCAGATTCGTAAGCCTGCGTTCGCCGTCGGGATTCCTGAGCAGCCGGCCACGGACGCCCTCACCGGTCAGCAGCGCCTGTGACATGAACATGAATCCCCGCTCGAGCCAGGCCTGATGATATGCGCGGAACTTCTCCAGGCACTCTTCCCAGGCCTGTTCGTCTTCGAGGAGCAAGGCGACGTCATCGCCGGTCCTGCCGAATATCCCGGTGACCAGTGCCGCCAGGATCTTGGACTCGCTCCCCGGATCCAACAGTGCGGCGAGCAGCGTACAGACGTCGCGCGCCTCGTCGGTCGCAAATATGCTCTTGTCGCTCCTCATCACACTCGGGATTCCGAGGCTTCTCAGGGCCGTCTGGACTGCCACCGCCTGCTTGTGGGTGCGGACAATGACTGCGACATCCTCTGGAAGCACGGGACGGCCGCCGATTGTGGCCGCTCCATTTCTCCCGGCATGAAGCAGGCGGGCGATCTCCGCGGCAACTGCGCCTGGGATGATCTGATTGGCCTTTCCGACGATGAGGTCATCACCGTCCTGGTCCGCTGGCACGTGCCACACTTGCAAGGGGGAGGGATCACTATCCACCAGGAGAATCTCGGCGCGAGCCTGGTTGCCGGGCGTGATGGTGTGGTAGGCAATCTCATCAAGCAGGAACGGTTTCGCGACGTTCCCAAAGACCGTATTAAAGGCGGCGAGCAGCTGGGGAGTTGAACGCCAGTTGCGTGTGAGCGTGGAGCGCCGCTCAGGATCAACCTCTGCCTTTGCTCTGAGGTATGCGAAGATATCAGCGCCGCGAAATCCGTAGATCGCCTGCTTGGGATCGCCGATCAGGAAAATGGGACACTCCGACTCGCGGTAAATCCTCCTGAAGATGTCATATTGAACAGGATCCGTATCCTGGAATTCATCCACGAGCGCGGCCGGGTGCCTGATCCTCAGCACTTCAGCCAGTTGGTTCCCGCTTTCACCGCACAGTGCCTCAAACAGATCCGCGAGAAGGTCATCAAAAAACCGGATGTTGATCTCGCGCTTCCTCAAAGGCAGGCGCTCTCTCGCGTAGGCAACAAGTTCCCACTTCAGGGCCAGAAAACGCTCCTCCACCTTTTTTTTCAGGCCCTCACACTGCCCCAAAAACGTGTGGACCGGTGCGGTTCCGCTCGATTTCGTCCCATTCTTGATGCCGGAGGTGCCGAACTTCTCAAAGCCGGGAAACAGATCAAATGGATTTCCTCCGGAGGTGAAGGCATCCATAGAGTCGAAGAGTGCCGGCAGAACGTCTGCCCGGTAGTGCTCTGCCGAGCGCGAAAGACTGCGGTCGGATTGCAGAAGGCACACGATACTCTGTCTGTGCTTTCGCCATCCTTTCTGCACTGCCGCAAAGCAGGTCTGACAGTCCCTGTCAAGCGAGTCAACCTTGTCTTTGGAGAAGGTGGGCCGGATCTCCGCCTCGGGGTTGCCCAGCATCCTTTTCAGAAAGACCGCGAGATCATCCGCCGTGAATCGGCTGCGCAGGGCATATCCGATCATGGGCGCTGTTTCCGCGAAGAACTTCATGCGCCAGAAATCATCCACCACTTCCTGGATCATGTCCGTTTGATCAGTTATCAGTTCGGTGTCGTAGAGTGACCCGCTTTCGAACACGTTGTCCTGAAGAGATCGGAGGCAAAAGCCGTGAATTGTGAAGATTGTTGCCAGGTCAAAGGAGTTCAGCGCCGAATTGAGGCGGTCACGAGCGATTACGGTCCCGGGCCCGTTTCCGTTGACGTTGTCCCGGAGATTCGCGAGAAATGCATCCTCTGTCCGGCCGCCGGAAAACACATCGAGCGCCTCACGGATCCTGCCTCGGATTCTGCCGCGCAGTTCTTCGGTCGCGGCCTCGGTATAGGTCACCACGAGGATCCGCTCCGGCGTGATGTTTCTCTCAATGAGCAGGCGCAGGTAGAGGCACGTCAGAGCATGGGTTTTCCCTGTTCCCGCGCTTGCCTCGATCAGATTTGCGCCGGAAAGCCGTACCCGCAGATAGTCCAGTTCCTTCATACTACTAATCCGAAGATTCTTTTCGGTCTGCGAAGGGTTCTTTGCGTTCCTTCGCGTACTTGGAGTCTTTGCGTTGCTTTCAGAAGCAAACCGCCAAGACTCAAAGTACGCCAAGGTTCTCAAAGACCACGATCGGTTGCGGCTATGCCGCTCCGGGTTATTACCGCTCGAGTCCCCTATTATTGTGCGCCGCGTCTCAGCGGTGGTTTACACAAGAGCCAGCGCCAAAGATGCTAAGTACGATACCTACTGGCTGTGCTCGACAAGCGGGCCGAGCACAGCCTTCGCGATTTGTTCGAATTCAGCCGTGAACGGGTCCTCCTGGCCAAAACACAGCCTGAAATGCGGATCATCTTTCTCGCCCTTGGTATAGTCATCCCCTTCCCATTTTTTCCTCGCACGGTCCAGGTTCCATTCCAGGCCTTTTGCGTATTCCAGTGATGACGAGGGGAAGAACCGCAATGGAGTCGTCAGCCCCAACCAGAAGAAGTCGAGCAGGGTTTTCAGGATGTCCCGCGCGTCATCCAGACGATTAAAGCCGACATCTCTGTCGGACATGAGCAGAAGGCTTTCGCGAGGAAGTCCGACAAGTTCACACGCATTGAGCACCAGGTGTTCGATCCAAGTGTGAACTTGGTCTTTGGCCTTCAGCTTCGCAGAGCGATACCGGAGCTTGCGTTCCGGCCAGATGTCGTCAAGGCGGCCTGACAGCCTGAACTCTCCAATCGAGAGATCAAAGTCGAGCGGCTCCAACCGGGCGGAATCCGTGGTCCGCTCGCGGATCCTGGCAGCAAGATCTTCGACCTCCTCAACGGCTTTCGAAAAAGCCGCCTCGCCGTGTCGCGCGGGAGGAAGGATCCCCCGGCTGCGTGCTACTGGGAGGAATGCCCTGACATCACCTTTCTGCAGCAGGATCTCGAGTATCCCCTGCCTCAGGCCATAGGCATCGAGACCATCTACCTTAAAGGCTTCCCGTTCCTGGAGAGGCTCGGAAACACCTTCGAGCCGGATCCGGAGCCTGTTTTCGAGAATGAATCTCGACGGATTGTCGAAGAATTGAATAAGCCTTGGCAGCTGTATGTCCCTCCATTCATTTGAGGGGATCTTGAGCGCAGAGGCGATGAACGAAGTGGGCTGCCAAGGACCCTTGTCCGCTTCGAGAAGCGACGCGCAATTCTCTTGTGAGTAGCTGAAGAGCCTGCTTCCACGGTTAAAATAGTCCCGGCTGAAAGCCTGCAGGCGGTGTTTGGTGACCAACCGTTCTTCTAACCTCACATCACCGGCCGTGAACCCGTTCCTGACGGCGTCGAGAAACTCGCTCACCAGTACAGACGGCGGGAGCTCACTGTTGTCGCGGATGCTCTGCCCCACGTAGCTGAGGTAGAAGCAATCGCGCGCGGAGAGGAGACACTCGAGGAAGAGGTAGCGGTCTTCCTCGCGCAGCGAGCGGTCCCCTCGGCGAGGATGTCTGGCGATCAGGTCAAAACCAGGCGGCCGGCTCTGCCTGGGGAACGCGCCGTCGTTCATTCCGACGAGAGCGACCACCCGAAACGGGATGCTGCGCATCGGCAGCATGGCGCAGAATGTCACCCCTCCGCTCATAAATCCGAGTCCTTTCTCCTCCTGCGCGAGGCGCTTGCTCAGCCATGAACGGATGACGGACAATGCCACCTCTCCGGTGAATCCTGCTTTTACGCCGAGGTCCCCCAGGTGTTCCACAATGCCGGAAACTGCGTTCAGATCGCGGGCAGAGTCGGCATCTGCTTCGATGAAGTCGTTGAGTAGCCGGTAAATATCGTCACGCCATGCCGCAAGCGTCCTAGGACCTGCCAGGCTCATCGCCATTGCCGAGATCTTGCGGCTGAAGTCCGCGAATCCGCCGAGAGTCTTCGCCGCGCTTCCTTCCAGCTCATCAAACGGAAGAATCCCACTGAATAGCTTTCCTCCCTCATCCGGCATGGCATAGCCAAGGAGGAGCCTGTCAAGGCCGGCATCGAATGAGTTTTCCCGATAGCCAGGAAGGCCCAGGCTTGACCTGTGCTTCTCGTCCGCGCCCCAGCAAATTCGCGTCTCTCGCACCCAGCGGCGGATTGTTTGGAGTTCCGCCTGGCCGAGACCGAAGCGTGTGTGGACAGGCTTCATTTCCAGAACATCTATCACGCTGGTCACCGGCAGTCGGCTGCCTGGAAAACCAAGGAGTTTCAGAACGGCCCCCGCCACCTGCCCTTCGCTGGTGAGGCTGCGGTCGGCAATGGAATAGGGGATTTTTCGGGATGAGTCCTGGCAACCCTCGAAGACCATGGTGATGTAGGGCGCGTAGGTTTCGATGTCCGGCGTCATTACGACGATTTCGCGCGGGGCAAGCCCCTTCCTGCTTTCCAGAAGTGCCAGGAGATTGTCGTGCAGAATTTCCATTTCCCGCATGGGGCTGTGGCAGGAATGGATTTGGACGGAGAGATCCTCGGGAGCGATCGGCCTCCGTACATTTCCCTCCCTTACTCCCCGCAGGTTGAAGATGTCGGACTGAATGGACGCGAGCAGCGACTCTATTCCAGGATCCTGGTAGAGGCCTTCCTGTATTGCCGGAGTCGCTCCCGATTCAACTGCCAGTTCGGAAAAGTCTTTCCCGAGCTTCCCGAGCGATGCCAGCAGAGAGTTGCCAGCGGCCAGCTCACCACTGTGCTTCGCCGTGTTCACCCAGTACTCGCGACAAGGGCTCAAGAGAAAGAAATTGACGTTGGTAAAATTGGACACGGCGCTGAGGATGTCCATGTGGTACTTTGGCAGATAAGAGACACCGAATACCGAGATCCTGCGGGGCAGATGCGTTCCACTCAATTCTCCCGACGCCGCAAGCTGCAGAAAATCCTGCCTGAGCTGACCGCGGTGCCGTCCCTCCCCAGATCCGGCCAACTCCCGCCACAGGATTGCCTGCCAGTCTGCGTCATCGCCGGACTCCCATTTCTGCAGCAGTTCAGGGCGAAACAGAGTGTATTGATCAAAAGTGTCGGCTATCTTTTCACAGAGCTGGAAGCGCTTGAGGCCGTTATTGTCCCGGGCAAGGTAACGTTTCAGTGGGGAGAACTCCTGTCGGTCCAGGAACCTGGGCAGCCGATTCAGGATAATCCATGTCATGAGCTCTGGAGAATGGGAGGAATCGTCGGGAAGCCCCGGAAACGCGGAGCGGAACAATTGCAGGATCACCGAATTAGGAAACGGGTAGCTGCAATTGGCCCAGATGCCGATTTGTCGGGCGAGTTCCATGGCGAGCCAGCGCTGCATGCCCCTGCTCTGCACGACAATTACTTCGGGATCGAACGGGGATCCGAGAGGCTCCCTGACCGTTTCTGCGAGGGCCCCAACTAGGTTCTCCATCCGGTTGCTGTTGTAGATTTGCAGAGGCACTTTCCGCTCCAAAGGTGTCAGGTCTTGAAAACTTCATTTTGCCGGAGATCTGATTCCGGCGCGACCTCGCCGACAGTCAAAATGAAATTTTCAGGACCTGACACCACGGACCTTCAGGGGGTGAGCACGACCTTCAACAGCCCGCGCTCGCGTCTGCGCAGACGATCAAACCAGGCTGCCCCATCCGAGAGAGGCACAAGGGCGCTGATGAGCGCATCCACGTTGATCGTGCCGCGTTCGATCATCTCCAGCGCGGCGGGGTACTCGCCGCAGGATGCGAGCGAACCCAGGAGCCTCACACCGCGCGTTACGACGGTTTGCAGTGGAAACTCAACTGTCGGGGCGAGATTTCCGATCAGTGTCACGACTCCGCCCTTGCGCACGCTTTGCAGCGCGAGCTTCATCGTGGTCGCGAGACCGACCACGTCGAACACAAGGTCCGCGCCCCGGTTTTCGGTATAACGCATTATCTGCTGCACAACATCCGGAGAGCCCGAAAGTAACCCGCGATCCGCGCCCATCTTGGAGGCAAGGGCGAGTCGATCGGCATCGATGTCCAACGCGATAATCTGGCCAAGGCCGGAGGCTCTCAGCACCTGGATCACCAACAGTCCGACCATGCCGGTTCCCACCACCACTGCCGAATCATTCAACGAATGTGGCGTGATGTTGACCGAATGAAACGCTACGGAGAGAGGTTCGACCAGCGCCGCTCGCTCGAAGGATAGCTTTCCCGGGAGGCGGTGCAAAATATGGTGAGGAACCGCAACGTACTCGGCGAAAGCCCCATCCCGGCGGTAATCCGTGCAGGAGACGCCCACCACCCGCCGGTTGTCGCAGCAGTTGATGTCGCCTCGCCGGCAAAAATAACATTTGCCGCAATAGATAGTGGAATCGAACGTGACCCGGTCGTCTTTCTTCCATCCGCGCACTGCGGAACCGGCCTCTGCAATCACACCGGCCGCTTCATGTCCCATAATAACGGGTGGGATGCGCCTGCCCGTTGAGCCGTCCAAGCCGTGGATGTCACTGCCGCAAATTCCACAGGCGCGAACACGAATCAAGACGTCCTCCGGCCCCATCTCCGGCTCCGGCACATCCTTATACATGAGCTGATTGTATTGCTCGAGGACCAGTGCTTTCACCCCGCCTCCATTTCGACGAGCACTTACTCAACATCCGGATTCTCTCATCAACACCCGAAGCGCGGCTACGCGATTTCGGATTGCGGATTTCGGATTGCGTTGGAGGACCCAGGGATTGTTCAATCCGCAATTCGCAATCCGCAATTATAATGGTCCATCTAGAACGTCAACTATGCGAGAGAGCTGATCTGTGTCCTTGAGTGGAAGTCGCACCTTTGTCGGATTTGGTTTTGGCCCCATCCAAGCGGGACTTTTTCTCTATGAAGCCTTTCACTCAGGAAATTTCCATCGTCTTGTGGTCGCGGAGGTTCAGCCTGGCCTTGTGGAGTCTGTCAGGCGTGCGGGCGGCAGGTTCTCGGTCAACATTGCCCGGCCCGATTGCCTGGAATCGGCGGAGATCGGGCCTGTGGAGGTTTTCGATCCTGCATCGGCAGAGGATCGCCAAAGCCTCATAGAGGCTATCGCAGAAGCCGAGGAAATTGCGACTGCAGTCCCCAGTGTCCAAGACTACGCGACTGCGGGGCCGGGGAGCGTGCATGGCATCCTGGCCGAGGGCTTCAGAAAAAAAATGCGCCAGCGCCTGCGCCGAGCTGTCGTATATGCGGCGGAAAACCATAACCACGCAGCCGAGATTCTCGAGAGCCACGTGCTGATGGTTGTCCCTCCGGAAGAGCGTGAATCGGTCCGGTCGCGCGTGCGCTTCCTCAATACCGTGATAGGCAAGATGAGCGGGGCGGTCCCCGATTCAGGCCGGATGCGGGAACTAGGGCTGGCTGCCATTACAAGCTCGGAACCGCGCGCCTTTCTGGTCGAATCATTCAATCGAATCCTCATTTCAAGAATCAGGTTCGGCGGTACAGTTCGGTTCAAAAGAGGCATTGCGGTTTTCGAGGAAAAGCCGGATCTGCTTCCCTTCGAAGAGGCAAAGTTGTATGGCCACAACGCCACGCACGCGCTTGCTGCCTACATTGGGGCAGTCCGTGGGGTGAGGAGAATCGCCGAATTGCGTGGGATTCCCGGCGTGCTCCGTTTTCTGGAAGCGGCCTTCATTCGGGAATCGGGAGAGGCCTTGATTCGCAGGCATTCGGGTATTGATCCGCTCTTCACGCATGGGGGCTACCAAGAATATGCTCTGGACCTGCTCGCGCGCATGACCAATCCGTTCTTAATGGACACGGTGGATCGGGTGGGACGCGATCCGGAGCGAAAGCTGGGTTGGGATGACCGACTCCTTGGTACGATGCGGATTGCATTGCGCCAACAGGTGATCCCTCGCCGATACGCTTTTGGAGCTGCTGCTGCACTGGCAACTCTCGACCCTTCCATTCTGGAATGCGACACGCCGGTTTCCGGAATTCTGGATAAGCTCTGGAGAAATGCATCTCCCGGCCAACGGGAGAGAGAGATCACTCTTCAACTAGTCGAGGAGGGGTGTGGTCTGTTGAAGCGCTGGTGCGGGTCCGGATTTCCCGACCTGGAGCAGTTGTTCATCTCGAATTTTCCGAATTTCCGGAAATAATGCAAGCATTTGATCGTTCGTACTACTAACGTTCAAATCCTTGCCATTTCAGCAAGGATACGGCAGCCTGTCTTTGCGCCTTAGCGTCTTTGCGGTGGCTTTTTAAAGAGCCACCGCAAAGGCGCGAAGACGCGAAGGAACGCCCGACTCATTTGGTTGCGGCCATGCAGCCCCATGGAATTCGGGAAATTTGTGGCAGATCTTCTAGCGACTACTTTGATTGCTTGAGGATGACCTCGGCCACACTCTTGTAGTCGCCGCCGAAATGGTGCCCGTCTTTCATCGCGATCGGCTGCACAAGTCCCGCCGGCAGTCCCCTGCACAAGCTGTCGACTTCCTCGATGCCGTAGATGCAGAGAATTTTTAACCCCTTGAGCTTCTCGACTTCCGGAGCCACCCGGAGGTCGGTCATTCGGCTGGCTTTGCCGAACCACGCGGCAAAGTGGAATTCGAAATCCACGGTTGCAGACAGTCCCAGCAGCGCTACGAGCCTTACCCTCGACAGAAGGTCGGCCGGGAGCCTGGCCGTCATGAAGGGGAGGACGTCTGCTCCCATCGAATAGCCAATCAATATTGCGGTGCGTTTGTTCCAGGCAGCGAGGTAATGCATGAGTATGCGCTTCAAATCAGCCGCCGCGCTCTCAGGAGTGCGGCGCTTCCAGAAGTATTGGAGCGAATTCAATCCCACCACTGAGATGCCGCTGACTGCGAGGGTCTGCCCGATTCCCCGGTCGATGCCTGCCCAACCTCCGTCACCGGAGATTACGACCGCAAGCGCATCGCCTGACGGCCCGGAAGCTGGTATTTCGACTAAAGGGAGATCTTTCACCTCCGGTGCCTTGGGAGACGCAGATCGCTCTTCTAGTTCAAGCAGGAGGGATGCATATTCCGCTTTCAATCGCGGCATCCAACCTGCTTCCGTTGTATAACCGCGTCCTACACCGGGAAGGTTGACGAGTCGTGCATGGCCGGTCTGTCTCACGAAGCTGGCAACTGCATTGGGATCGCAAGCCTTGTCTGAGTCTCCCTGGAGAACGATCCAGGGAATCGCCAGGTTGTGCGCAGGTTGAAGCAGGTAGTCCGCACCTGCCGCGCCCCTGGCCTTCCCGGCTGTATTCCACTCCAGGCCACTCGCGCGGCACGGCGGTTTCGGCAGCCTGACGTTCGGACAAAATCCGAGACTGATGGCGCCCCGCAGTGTTCCGGTAGGCGCCTGAACCGATGCGGCGTATGCCAGGGCCGCGCCCGAGGAATACCCGGCTCCGATCGGAAACATGTAGCTGGGGAATCCGAGCTTCTGCTGAACATAGTGGCTCAGGTCCTCGAGATCGCTGGCATAATAAGAGCATTGCTCGCCGTCGTCCACGAGGGATCTGAGGTAGTGAGGAGTATTGATGCCGATCACGAGAGAGTTGAGCGAGGTAAAGGCGCTCGCCATGGAGGCGGCTTGCTCATTCCAACCGCTCTCACCGGAGAAGAACACGACGACGTTGGCAGGGTACGGCACCTTGCGGTAGATGTGGACGGTGCCGAAGTTTTCATAGCGTAAGGTCTCCTGTGGAGCGCGCTTGACGCCTTGGGCGGCGTCGACGGCCGGCGGCAGCATCGCCGTCAACGCAACAACCACGACCAGCGCAATTCGTGGAAAGGTTAGTCTCGTTCCAATTTCGCGTGAGTGCCTACGATGTGAGGAGAGTGGGTAATTGGGGAAAGAGTAGCCTGTCACCGAATTACTCCTCCGGGGGCAAGTCGAAGTTTACCAGCTCTCCCCGGAAACCCTTTGTTTTTATCGCCCCGTATAGGATACCCGCCACCATCCAGATCCCGCCGGCAATCTTCGCGGGGATACTCAGGTTTAACCAGAGCAGCAGGCAAATCACGAAACCGAGCACCGGCGGCAAGAGGTACGTCAATTTCTTTTCCGGATTGCGCAGGTAATAGCGGACGAAGGCGGCGGCATTCACGCCCATAAAGGCGATGAGCGCACCAAAGTTGAGCATCTCCGCGCCCAATCCGTAGCTGAACCAGCCTTTGATTACCAGTAGCGCGACCGCCAGGGCAATGGCACCTACGAAAATCACGTTATTTCGCGGTACGCGGTGTTTGGGGTCGATGGCTCCGAAAAATCCCTTGGGCAATGCGCTACTGCGCCCCATCCCGAACAGCAGGCGAGCCGCGCCGATCTGTGCGCCCATTCCCGATCCGAAATTGGCTACCAGCAGAGTGAAACCCACGATCACGAACATCGGCTGCCAAGCGCGGCCGGCCAGATGCACGAAAGCTGTATCTACATTGGGAAAGGGCTGGGAAGCGGGCCAGATCAACTGCGCCGCGTAGACTTCAAATGCCGACAGAATCCCAATAACGAAACAAGTGAGTACAGTTGCCAGCAGAATGTTACGGCGCGGGTTCTCCGCCTCTTCGGAAAGGGTGGAAATTCCATCAAATCCGATGTAGGTCAGTACAGCGATCGAGGTTCCGCCCAGCACCGCCCTGGTGTTAAACAACTGAGGATCGTAAAAAGGGCGGGTGAAAAAGGCGGCGCCATCGTGTGGCTGTCCGAAAACGTAGCGAGCTGCAGTCACGAAGAAGATCGCGATCACAACACCCATCGCGGTGGCAAGACCGGCGTTGACCCGCGCGGAAGTCTTGACTCCCTGGATATTCAGGCCTGTAAATACAAGCGCGAAGAAAATCGCCCATATCCCGTAAGGGATGTTAGGCGCGAACACGTGCGCCTGTTGACTGCACCACACGATGCAGATGATCGGATTGAGCATGTAATCCGTAACCATGCTCCATCCCGTCACGTAACCGAGCGCGGGATTGATTTCCTGGCCGACGTAGGTGAACGCCGATCCCGCGCTGGGATAGGCCCGAGCCATGCGCCCGTAGCTGATAGCGGTGAACAACATCGCCACCATGGCGATGAGGATGGTCGTCACGACGTGGCCATGCCCGCGATCGCTCAGCACGCCGAAGACGGACATGGGCGCGACCGGCTGAATAACGACTACGCCGTAAAGAATGAGATCCCAGAGGGTGAGAGAGCGCTTCAGTCTCGGCGCTCCAACCGGTGCAGCAGTTTCAGGTGTCGACATGTTTCCGCCTGCTTGAGTGGTAATCGACTTCGTTAACGACAATACCGCGCGAGTTTACAACAGTCCCTCCGTGAATCGAATCAAAAGCAGGGCAATTTAGCGGAATATGCCGGCTTACTGCCCTCTGCCGGCTGCCTTCTGCCCGCTGCAGATGGGCCACACCAATTAGGGTGTCGCGGCGGAGGTGAGAATCGAATTGAACAACAGCTTAAATGTCCCGAAAGGCTGTGCGCGCTGCTGCACCCGCAGAGGAATCAGGATCATCCGGCCCTTGCCCAGCGTGACTTCGGCGACGCCGACCTTGTTGTACAGATAGGACTCTCCCTGCAGCCAGCCGCTCATGAGGATGTCTGAACTCGGGTATCGCACAACGATCGAGCTCTTCATGGTCGAGAATGAAGGCACCGCTTCGAGTGCCATCGAATTGGTGAAGTCTGCGCCCGCCTCTTCTTTCATGCCAAAGGCGATGGGATGCGTATTATCCACGAGGACACGCACGATCGAACCGGGGCAGAAGAAGTCTTCGCGCTTGATTTCATGCAGGCTGTCACGGTAAGGCGCTGCGAACTTGTCCATGAGCAACAAAGAACTCTGGCCGAGCGCGATGATGGATCCTCCTTCCTCAACGAACGCATGCAGTGCCTTGAGGCCGGAGTCTTCAATTCCGCCTTTATACTCGTCCGGGACACTATTTCCCGTCAGGCCGTTGATGATCTGGCGCGGATTCATGTCCGGGAGAATGATCGCGTCGAATCCCCTCAGAGACCCGTTGCGAACATCCTGCGGATGAAGCGTGACATAAGGGAACTCGTTCTGCTCCAGCAACCACCGCGTCCAGCCTTCGTCTATGTTACCACCCCACGGCTGATACAACGCTGTCCGGGGCGCTCGAATCCGGATGAACGGCTCTAAGGCGGGCACCTCGGCTGCGGCCGCATCCACGCCGAGTGACGAAGCCAGATCCTTTATCATGGCCGGGAGGTCCTTGCCTCCACGGACGACGATGGCGCCGGGTGCGTACTTCTTGCCGTTGATCGTGACGCCCTCCAATAGCCAGGAAACCTCGAATCCTGCTTTGATCAAACGATTAACGGCAACGAGGCTGTTGTTTGATTCATGACTCAGGACATATGCCGAGCCGTGCCCGGCGACTTCACCCGGCGGGATTTCGATGCTGTCCAACTTCCGCAGATCCGCCTCAAAAGGTTTCTTTGCGAAGATGGTGTCCACTCCCATCTGCATGCCGAGCGACCATCCCGCGACATCGTACGGCGGTCGGGGCGGCACACCGGACGCCGGCGAGATCTTGGGATAGACCTGGGGCTCGAGCATGTCCTTTGCATAGGCGCGAAACGGCTGTGAGAGGAGAATCACGTATGTTCCCGCGGAATACTTCCTATCGTCGGCGGTGAAGGGCTTTAGAGCCTGGTGCACTTCGATGCCGCCATAGGCAAGCGTCTGAAGCAGCCTGATGACGGTGGGACGATCGGCCTGATCCTTGGGAACAACTATGGCAAATGGATCCCCTTTCTTCCCCAGTTCAATCTGCCGCTTGCCGGCGGTGTACAGACCTTCCAGCAGCTGAGACCTCATGTTCGCACTAGTCTCGAGCAGCGCGAAAGTTGCGATCAATTCGTAATCGACAATGTCGCGTAGAGACCAGCGTCCGCCCAACCAGGGCCGCGGATAGTTGGAGCGGGACTGCACATCCGATGGAGGTGGAAGGGGTTTCCGTATGTCCTCCTGAGAAGAACTGCGCGTTCGCTCCTCCAAAGTACGGCCGGGCCGCGGGGGATTGTCGGGATCGACTTTCTGCTGTTCAATGGTCGTGGCAATCCGGGCAGAGGCCACCTCCGTCAAGAGCCCGTACATGTTGTGCCACCAGCCGGCCCAGGCCATGGCGCCCTCCCACCAATACGTGTACATGTCGCCGTAAATGATCCCCTCCTTGCCGGCCCGCTCCAGAGCTGCCGCCTGGGAGAAGCCGAGAAGGCCCGTGTAGCGGTAGATGACCGGATCGACGTTCGGATTGATCGGGTCCAGCGCAGGCATCACAAAAATACGCGGGCCGCCCGAACCCATCTGGTGTTCATCCAGCCAGACCGATGGCAGCCAATCCTGGTAGAGCACCTTGCCGATCAATCGGGTCTCTTTCTGGGTAAACATGAAAGCGTCGCGGTTGTTGTCATGGCCGACATAGGGATGGTAGAGCCACGGAAGCGGCGCATCCTCGTTCGGGGTGCCGAGAGTCTTGTTATACCAGTCGGTGACGAGGATCTGCCCATCCGGGTTGAGGCTCGGTACGAAGAGGAAGACGACATTATTGAGTATTGTCTCGATCTGTGGGGAAGTCTCGGTTGCCAGACGGTAAACCGCCTCGACGGACATCTGGTTCGAGCCGATTTCGGTAGCATGAATGCTGCATGTCACGAGCACGAAGATCTTACCTTCCTCACTGAGACGCCGGGCCTCGTCGTCGGTGGCAATGGTGCGTGGATCAAAGAGCTTCTTGTTGATGGAACGGTAACGCTCGATGTTCTTGAGGTTCTCCCGAGACGAAATCACTACCATGACGAAGGGGTTGTTGTTGGTCGTCTTGCCGAGTTCCCGGAAACGCACTCGGTCGGAACTGCGCGCGATCAGCTGCAGGTACTCAACCATCCTGTCCCAGCGCACCAGCTTCCGCTCCGCCCCGATCTGATGCCCGAAGTATTTCTCGGGACTGGGTATGTCCTGCCCGAAGGCCATGGACGAAGCCAGCAGTATCATCAGAAGAACCGGCGTTTGTCCGACTCTCCTCATAGTCTTCTCCAAGGTGTAATTAAGGAGGCTCATTCTATAGAGCGGGGTAAGACGAAATCCACGAGAAACAGGGGTCAGGGGTCAGGGGCCGGGGATCGGGTGTCAGGGGGGAGCCAGGAGCCAGGAGCTCGAAAAACTCCGATTTAAGGCGCTTTTCTTCTCGCTACGTCAAGGCTGATCGCTTCATGCCTTCTTCCTCGAATTCCTGACCCCCGGCCCCTGTGGCAATAGCGGTTATCGTCACGATCACGTGACTATTGCGTATTGGGCGGCGGTCCAGGCGCTCATTCCGCCGATCACGTTCGAAATCGCCTTGAAGCCCATGCTCTCGAGGAGGCCGCTAGCAATCGATGACCGGTAGCCGCCGGCACAAATCACAGCCAGAGGTCCCTGCCTTTGGAGGAAGCCGGCCTGTCGCGGAAGTTCGTGAAGTGGAATGTGCCTGGCGCCCGAAATGTGACCGGCCTGCCACTCCATTGGACGGCGGACATCCACAACCTGCGGCGGATTCACCTCCCCCAGCCGGGAGTTCAGTTCATCGACTCCGATCTGTTCGATCGAGCTCAGCGGCATGCCTGCCTCGCTCCACGCGGGAATTCCCCCGGCCAGGTAGCCAGTGACATTTTCCATACCCACGCGCGCGAGGCGGATGCGTGCTTCCTTCACTTCGTCATGGCTCTCAGCCACCAGGATTATCTGAGAATCTTCCCGGATGAGCGTTCCGGCCCAGGAGGCGAACTGTCCGCCGAGGCCGATGTTGATGGCCCCGGCAATGTGATCGGCTCCGAACTGCGCCGAAGGCCTTGTGTCCAGGAGGACGCCTCCCTGGTTCATCTTTTGTATCGCTGCGTCGGGTTCCAGAGGCGGCACGTCCGGGAGTTGGGTGAGGATGGCGGGGCCGGAGCGGTTCATTTCCACATCTCGGCCGAAATACCGGGGCGTCTCGGGAAGATCGACGGTCATCATCTTCACAAACTCGTCCTCCGACATCGGTTTCAGAGCATAGTTGAAGCGGCGCTCGCGGCCGATCGTGGAGCTTTTTTCACTGGAGATATTCCTTCCACAAAGAGAGCCGGGACCGTGCGCGGGAAATACTTTCACGTGGTCGGGCAGACGCATCAGTTTCGTGTGCAGCGAACGATAGAGCAGGCCTGCAAGTTCAGCCGCGGTCATCCTGGCGCCCAGTAGATCGGGACGTCCCACATCGCCAATGAAAAGGGTATCGCCGGTGAGCACGGCTTCGGGCTCCTGCAAGGACTTTGCCAAGTCAAACACGAGAATGGAGATGGATTCCGGTGTATGGCCGGGGGTTTCCAGGAACCGCAGATCAACGTCGCCCATGTGCACCTGGTCACCTTCGTGCACCGGTGTGTGTTCGAACCTGGCACCCGCAGCCGCGCCAAAGTACACCTTGGCGCCGGTACGCGCAGCCAATTCGCGGTGGCCTGAGACAAAATCGGCATGAAGGTGCGTTTCGATGACGTGGCGTATCTTCAGACCCTGCTGGCGGGCGTCTTCCAGGTAGATATCGACATCGCGCTGCGGATCCACCACAGCGGCCTCGCCATCGCATCCTATGAGATAGGACGCATGTGCCAGGCAACCAAGGTAAAACTGCCTGAAATGCATATTCTCTTACCCGAGTGGAAGGAGGTTGCAAAGTTCTGGAAATTCAATAGCATAAATCGGGATCGATTGCCAAGAATTCGAAGAGTCGCGATTGATGAGCAGCGGATTGAAAACACTTCCCCGTCCAACGCCGGAAGAACTGCGCGGGGCCCTCAAGCGGGAATTCGGATTTGCGGATTTCCGTCCCGGCCAGCTGGAGTTGATTCAGGCTGTGCTCTCGGGGCGTGATGCTCTGGGCGTGCTGCCTACGGGTGGAGGAAAGTCCCTCATCTATCAACTTCCGGCGCTGACCATGCCCGGCGTAACGGTGGTGGTCTCACCACTCATCGCCCTGATGAAGGACCAGGTCGACGCTTTCAACCGCCGCGGGAGCCGGCTCGCGGTTGCCCTGCACTCGAATCAATCCGCCGATGATGCCCGGAAAGCACTGGCACAGGTGCATTCCGGCAGGGCAGCGCTGTTGTACGTTGCTCCCGAGCGCTTCGAATTCGCAGGTTTCCGCGAGCATATACTCACGCTGAAGCCCAAGCTTTTCGTGATCGACGAAGCGCACTGCGTGAATCAGTGGGGATATGATTTCAGGCCTTCCTATCTGGCTTTGAGAGATGTCGTACCGACGATCCGGCCTGCGCCCGTGCTTGCCTTAACAGCGACTGCGACACCGGCGACGCGAAAGGAAATTCTTGCACGCCTGGAGCTGATCAAACCCTTTGTTTTTGTCGGCCTGTTCGACCGCCCCAACCTCAGGTTTGAAGTTCACCCCTGTACGACTCCGGAGAAGATGCAGTATTTGCGGATGATCCTGAATGCCGCGAGGGAACAGGGTTCCCACATCGTTTATGTAGGGCGCCGCAAAGATGCGGACGAGATCGCCGCCGCACTCACGCGCGCCGGGTTTGGCGCTGTGCCGTACCACGCGGGCATGGAGGCCCAGGCGAGGCGCAGAGCCCAGGAAGCCTGGTTGTCGGGAGAAAAGCCGGTTGCCGTCGCGACGGTCGCATTCGGAATGGGCATTGATAAGCCCGACGTCCGCACCGTAGTTCACTACCAACATCCTGCTTCGCTCGAGGCCTACTATCAGGAAGCAGGACGCTCGGGACGCGACGGGGCCCCGGCGCGCTGCATCACGCTTTACAGCACGAAGGACGTCTCGCTGGCTCATTTCTTCCTGCGCAACCGTTACCCCAGCCGCGAACAGGTGCTCGAGCTGTATGCTCTTGTCTCTCCGCAGGGCACTTCCCCGGACGGACTGCGGCTTGCGTCCGGTGGATTGAGCGACGAGCAGCTGAATGTAGCATTGCACGCGCTCATGGAACAACGCCGTGTCTGGCGCGACGAGGATGGGTTGTTGCATCGTGATCCACGGGATCCTGCAAAAGCTTACATTTCTCTGAGCAACCTCTACGCTCGACGAAGTGCCGATTATAAGCGGCTCGAAGAGGTGATCCGATATTGCACTGATCCCGATTGTCACCGAACACACCTCCTATCATATTTCGGAGAGTCTGTACCGCAGACCCACAGATGCGGCAACTGTTCTGCATGCGACGGCGGAAGTGAAAGGCTGCGCGAGGCCGCGGCATTACAAGAAGCGGAGACCCTGTTGAGAGAACATCGGTCTGTGTTTGAAGCGGATGGGCCTTTGGATCCCGTACGGTATGCACGGTTTCTCGGCGGCAGTTCCTCGAAGAAGCTTCCAGCGCGGTGGCGAAAGCTGCGCGGTTTCGGGTCTCTTCAAGGTCTCCCGATGGAAGGCCTGCAGACCATTGCGAGGAGGATGCTGGCGAGCGAGTCCCCAGTTCCCGCCACAGGCGGCGAACTCAAGGTTCCACGCGTTCAGCCTGCCTCCGATTCGGAGCCCAAGGAGGGAGAACCACACGAGGCCAGGTATCGGAGTATCGCGGCCGACGAATTGAAAAAGCGCAAAGTCGCCCGAACAACAGGTATTGCGATTCTCAAGCTTGCCGCCGAAGCCAACGGTGCCCTCTCGCCTGCCGAGATTGCCAGATCGCTGAGCAGCGACAAAGGCTACGAGGAAAACCTCTCGGATGTCCTCGCCATGTGGGCCAAGGGCTATCTGTCAACCTCGCCCGAATCGGGCAAGAAACTCGAGATCACGCCCCTCGGCAGGACCACACTCGGAAAAGCCTGAAGGGATCGTGAACACGAGCCTCTGTCTGCGTTGATCTGGGGTTATCGGCAGATTATGCTTGTCTCTGCTCGTTCCGCATCGACACAGCTCAGATGGGAGACATGAATGCCGGCGCATGGTTGGAAGAGGCTCTTTACCGACGCAAAGAATGCGAAGCAGTATCGGAACCACCGCATCGACGCATACTCGGAATTCATGCCGGCGCCGCATCTCGGCGTGAAGCCTTACGGTACTGAAGATGAGCATCTGTTCGCGAAGGACGACCCATGGGGTTGGCCCGTCACCGAAGCGGAGGAGTTCCTCGAATTTCGCCCCGGTCTGGAAAAGGTGGCACACCAGATTGCCGGCGCATTGGTACATCTCGGTTGCGGCGAGGCGGCGCACGGCATAGCCAAAAATAAACTGATGGGCAATCCCTGCTGGCCACCTGAACTGGGCTATCGCGCCGGTTTCCTCAGACACGAGCGCTACGTTCTGATCCTGCCTCTGGCATTCTCGCGAACGCAGGACGACAAGGGGCGCATCCGCTGGACGTTGTTCGGCGGGAGCGAGCAGGGACCATCCTCAGCCTTCTGGAACAGTTTCTTCACGGCCCCGAACCGTGAACTGCGGGAGGAGCATTCCCGCAGGTTCATCCAAAGGCTCCTGGCGGCGGCGTATGGGGAATCCCTTGAGCCGTCGAGCGATCTGAGGCAGGAGGGCTTCCGCATTCTCCCCGAAGCAGCCGATTCCCCGTCAGGCAACCGGAGCGCGGACCAGTTGCCCGGGTGGACGGAATCCTGCCTCTTAAGAACCGGCGATTCGCTCCGCTCCGTCAAGTACATCCTGACCTTTCAGCCGTTTGCCTCCCTGCCCGAGCAGGTGAGGCGGGCATACCTGTCGGGTGAACTTCACCTGCTCCCCTTCCCGGGAAGCCTGATATTCTGGAATGTTCCGGACTATCTCCGCTTAGGGCGGGAACTACCGCTCGCCATGCAAATCCCCTTGCTTCACCTGGCGGCCCGCCACGAAGGGCCCGGAGGATTACGGATTCCCCAGTCAGGTTGGATGCACGAGCCGCGCCAGGGCGTGCCGCCGCCTGAGCGCGGGCCCATCCGAAACAGCTATATGCGCACCCACCGCTGGGCGCGGATTTTGCGCCACCAGGACGAGCTCTTGCTTCTAGGTCGGGAGGACAAGCTGGCCCATGTGCTTTTCAGCGCTGATCCGGGAGACGTGGAGCTGTATGGAAAACCCATGGCACGCAACGTGCAGCTTTGGTCGCACGACCATCATCTCCTTCTTGACGGACCCCGCGCATCACGCGCTGAAATCCACAAAGCGATCGATGCCGTCGCGGAGGGAGGATTGTTCGGATACCGCTTCCAATACCCTGCGATGCGTGTCGGGCCTTGGGAGGTCTACTGGCAACGCCCTCTTGTCGCCTACCTGTCACGGGAAACCGGCGTCCCGACAGTCATGCCCGATGCTCCCTCCGGCTACATTACGGCCTATCACTCCGAGCATCCACGTCCAAACAGATCGTGGCGGCTCTGGCCGCGCATTCTTCAACGCGAGCCGCAGTCAACGGCACTTCGCGTCTTCGAACACAACGAGGACGCCCTCTGTCACCACCTCTGTCTGGAATCGCTAAGGCTTCTCCACGCAAAAGAGATGTTCGGCACCCGGCAGCTCCCGCGTTCCTTCGCCCGCTGTCTGCTTACCCTTTCGAAGCAAAAAGCCATCGAGGACTGGTTTCTACTGTTGGAAGAGCACGCAAGGGACCGCGAGGAGGGCCGGCAGCTGGCGCGCTCGATCGCAGAGTTGCTCGAACCGGATGAGCCCGCTGCACCCGCCGAATCCTTGACCTTCTCCCGCTCGGCACGCAGATCTTTCGAGGTTCAATGCTGGAAGAATATCGCCCGCCTGGCAGAAGGATGGTTTGTCAACAAGGATAACGCCGATTGCGTTCGGGATCCGGTGACACACTCCAAGCTGAAGCATCACCATCGTGACCTGGAAGCTCTTGGGGATTATCTGCTCGATCACTACAGGCGCTCCATCACTGCCTGTGGAATGAGGGGCAGGGCAGTGGCAGGCGATCTTCCGTTCCGCTGGCAGACCGATTTTGATTTCAACTGGATGGGCGGCTGGCTGCGAAATCAGCGGGATGAAATCGAAGAACGCAACCTGATCGTGGTCATTCCGGGACGCGACCGCGGGAGAGCCGTCATCATGGCCGATCACTATGATACTGCCTACATGGAAGACGTATATGACAAGACGCGGGGCGGCAGCGGCGCCCGCCTTGCCGCCGCAGGCGCCGATGACAACCATTCTGGAACGACAGCACTCATGCAAGCGGCGCCGATCCTCCTCGAGCTCAGCAGGAAAGGTCGGCTGGGCTGCGATGTATGGCTGGTCCATCTTACGGGCGAGGAATTTCCTTCGGACTGCATGGGTGCCAGGTACCTGTGCCAGCGTCTGGTTCAGCGCAATCTGCAGCTACGGCTACCTAAAGGGCGCAAAATGGACTTATCGCGTGTCCGGGTGGCAGCTGCATTTGTGCTGGACATGGTGGGACATAACAATGAGCGCGACCGCGACGTTTTTCAGATCTCGCCGGGAACCGGGCCGGAATCCATGAATCTGGCCCTGCTGGCGCACGGTGCCAACGAGACCTGGAATCGGATGACGAGGCAGTGGAACAAGCGGGCCAGCCGCCGCGGGCGAACTCGTGGCGTGCGCAGTCCTGACGGCCGGAGAATTCCGGAGATCGCCCTGCACCCCGAACTTCATGGAGAGGTGCGCCTGCCCGCGGATCCGCGCAGCACGCTGTACAACACAGATGGCCAGATCTTTTCGGATGCCGGAGTACCGGTCGTGCTGTTCATGGAAAACTATGACATCAACCGGACGGGATATCACGACACCAAAGACACGATGGCGAATATTGATCTGGACTACTGCTCCGCGCTGATTGGTATCGCGATCGAATCCGTCGCCCAGGCCGCGACTCAGAGTTTATAGCAAGGCCTCCTGACTTGAGTCCTGTGGCGACGGGTCCGTGACCCGTCGCAGGTCACGATCTGCAAGACACGTGCGCCAAATACGCGATCATTACCGCTATGTTTGAACCCTTCGGAGGTTCTGTTCGATTGGCCGCCCGGACAGTGACGAGGCGGCTCTGAAATCCTGGTTTAGTTTCTGTCGCGAAACTCCACGAATCGCCCGGGTCAGGCCCCGGAGGGACCCGGAGGGGCCACAGCAAGTAGCCGGGGGCGCAAGCCCCCGGATAGGATATTGCATTATGTCGAGCCGCGGCAGGGGCGAAAGGTCTTTGTTTGCATCGTCTTGTCTGTCGCCCCTTCGGGGCTCTTATCAGATCATGCACGCTACCGGGGGCTGCGCTGCGCTTGCCCCCGGCTACTATCTTTTCGCCCCTCCAGGGCTCGCAGAGGAGTTTCGCGACAGAAACTGGTTTAGGGCTGGGTCGTCTGATCCAGATCAAGAAATGTATAAACGCGCCCGGTGCTCAGCACCAGGCGCCTTATTGTCGGCCGATAAAGGCAAAGCGCCAAATCGCGAAGAAAGCCGAAGGTCACTGATTGATCCGGGAGAGAAGCTTCTTCAGGCCCGGATCGTTGCGAAGCTGCCCAAATGCCGGATCCTCTAAAACCCTCCGACCGTCTTTGAAGCCCTTTTCCATCGCCCTTTTCAGCGCGTCGAGCGCTCGGCGCTTATCGCCCGCCCTAGCGTAAGCGGAGGCCAGATTGTAATAGGCGATGGGAGAGTCCGGTCGGATGGCCGAAGCCAATTCGAGCAGGCGGGCGGCGCCTGTGAAGTTGTTTTTCTCGAGTTCGGCCCTTCCTTGCTCGGCCGCATGAACATAAAGCCCGTGCAGGACTCTCCTTGCAACACGTCGTGAGCCTGAGTCCTTCGAGGCATCGGCCTGCCTCCTGAGATTTGAGAGTTCCACGGCAAAAGAACTCAGCCCCGTTTCCTCAAGAGACCCTTCCTGCTTCATCATCCACAGGCTGTAAAGCTCCGAGCCGCGCCTGTCCTGCTGAAGGTGGGTCTCCTCCTCCTCGCGGAAGAACCGCTTCACCTCTCCGGACGAAGCCAGCGCATCCGCTTCGCGTTCAAAGACGGCGGTGTCCCTCAAGCCCCTGAAGTCCGCCGCCAGTGCCTTCTTGAGAAGGTACGACGCGGCGGAATCTCCTTCCGCTGCACGGACCGAGGCGACGGCTTCTCCGAACAGCGAGTCGATCAGCGACTCGTCTCGCCGGCGCAAGCCGGCTTTGATCGATTGCAGTTCCAGCCACCCGATCGCCTGCGTACATACCGCCTTCGGCGCCCAATCGTGTCCGCCGTCGAATGTGACGATTCGCTTGACCGCCCCCACTTTCTCCAGGTCGCGGTCCAGTTGCCGCAGCTCCGGATAGTTGAAATCGTCCGTGCCGGCTGTGCCAAAGAAGAAATAAGGCACGCTTCTGGGAACTTGGCTACCCGAAAAGCCGGCTGCACAGGCGATGACTCCTGACAGGAGACCGGTCAGCTGAGCCAGGCTGCAGATGCTCCTGGCACCGCCGGACATCCCTGCCCCGAAGACCTGTTTCTTGCTGAGAGTGAACCTGGCGTGCGTGTCGTTCCAAACGGATTCCATCGCAGTCTTGCAGATCTCGAATGGGCGGTTCCTGGAATTATTCGATCCAACGATGATGTAGCCATATTTCTCAGCGCCATCTTGAAAAAGCGCTACCGGCACGCGGCCGCGCGCACCAGGATCGAGGCAATAAAGTATCGGCCATTCCCTCTCCGGAGAGTAGGCCGAGGGAAGGTAGAGAGCATAGCTTTGCCCGGCGTCCGACCGGCAGACAACTTCGATTATTTTTCTCTTTGCCAAAGCCTCGGACGCCATCTGAGCGAAAAGAGCCGGTGAAGCTAGTGCAATCGAGGCCGCCACCGCTGCTGCTTTCAACCGGAAGCCCATGTCCATTTAAATCGTCTGCCCGCTTTGTCAAGCGGCGGGGAAAGGTATGTTTCTCGAATGAGTTGTTGGTTCCGGTCCGGCTATTTCGAGGCGGTGACTTTGAGATTGGCGAAATCGCCGCCCGAGTTGTTGCCGACCCAGAAGCCGATCCAGCCGGACTTGCGGCTGCTCAGTTGCTCGACCACTAGAGATGGCTCGGTCTGTTGATTCACATAGACGCTCACCTTTGGATGTGCCACGGTGATCCGGACGTGAAACCATTCGTCGGGAGAGGGTGCCGGAGAAATGGGCTTCTCGTATGCGTCAGGATGCTCGCTGCGAAGCTTCTGCCAGTCGTAATTTGGCATGGCGATGTACTGAACAGCGTGATTCCGCCGGGCAGGATCAGGCGCCCGGAAGTTGAAGGGACGGAAGTAAATCGCATCGTAAGTGCTTTCGTCGAAGCCATGAAAGGCCACCCCGATGAAACTCCTCTGGAACACGTCCTTTCCCCGCGCGTCGAACTCGATGGTGCCGTCGGCGAGTCTCATGTCAGGCCACCATGCCAAACCGTTGTCGGATCTCTCGTCCAAACGCAAACCGTTCCGCCCGGTCTCAGCGAAGGAGGTGGCCTGGCGGTTGTGAACACGTGGCGGCATCCCGGTGCCGGGCGTCTGCCCTGAAGGGATCGTCACTGCATGTCCTGCTGCACAGCAGAACATGCAGACACCAGCCAAAAGCAACATCGCAATCGGTTTATCCTTCATGGACGTATCTCCTCGCTCGCAGACATCATGCAGCCACAAAAAGTCATAGGATCCGTTGGACGCATTCCATAAGGAAGATTCGTGAGGGGGATATTGTCAACACCTTTCTATCGAAGGCTCCAGGAAGTACGACATGGAGGTTCCTTGAGTTCTTCTCATACCAATCAGCAGTCGCCTTCAGGCGACACAGCTCAAATCCCTCACCTGGAAGGCGAGGGTCTTTTAGCGCGACCTATTCATGAGTGAGCCGACGAAGCCTGCGCAAGTTTCTATAGCGGGTCAAATTAAGCTGTGTCTTTCCGATTTCGACAGTGTGTTCGGGCGATTCCTGTGGCGACGGGTCAGTGACCCGTCGCGAGCAACAACTGCGGCAGGCATTCGCCAGGAAAAGGAATCCTAACGGCAAGGCTTAAGTAATTCTCAGGTCTTGGCCCCATCGTCACCCGGACGGGTCACATCCGTCCGCACAGGAGTGATGCGACGTCCCTTGAGGACCAGTGCCCGGTTGCTCTGGATTAGCAGTCGGCTTAAAGACGCTAAGGGAATACCAAGGAAGCGAAGCGGCGGGTAAGGGTGGAGGCGATTCCTTCCGGCGACGAGATTTCGGCTGCTGCGCCCAATTCCGCGGCGGCCCTGGGCATCCCATAAACGACGCAGCTCTTTTCATCCTGCGCAACTGTATGCCATCCGCCGCTGCGCAAGGCAAGCAGGCCTTCTGCGCCGTCCCTCCCCATTCCGGTGAGAAGTACCGCAATGTCTTTGCGTGGCCAGTACGTCAGCAGGCTTCGGTAGAAAATGTCAACCGAGGGCCGGTAAGGGACGTCGCGCGGCACAGGCGAGTAATCCAGGCTCAGATCCGCCTTCAGAATCAGGTGATCGTTCGTCCCGGCCAGCCAAACCAGTCCCGGTTCGGGGCGGCAGCCGGCGGATGCGACACGCACCTTCAGGGCTCCTCGGCTGTTCAGCCATTCGGCCATCCCGGGAGCGAACTCCGCATCCACGTGTTGAACGATGACGATGGATGCGCCGAGGCCCGCGGGCAGCGCTGCAAGGAGGTCGGCCAGAACTCTTGGGCCGCCTGTGGAGGATCCGATTGCGATCAAAGGAGGCACCTGAGGGTGGACGCCGACCTTCTCCGCGACCGTCACCGGCTTGCGATTCACGGGCTTGCCGATCAACTTTCCTATCGTCGCAATCTTGGCGAGCAATGCATCCGCACCATCGGCCATGCTACCGACACCGAAGACCGGTGTGTTGACCGCGTCCAAAGCCCCGTGGCCCATGGCTTCGAACACTTTCGAGGAATTGCCGCTGACCGTGGCGGTGACCACAAGAACAGCGCAGGGAGAATCCCTCATGATCCGGCGGGTTGCTTCAACGCCGTCCATGACCGGCATGATGAGATCCATCAGAACCAGATCCGGAGTGTCCGCCGCGCATTTTTCGACGGCCTCCGCGCCATCCCATGCGATCCAGGCGATCTCATGCTCGGGTTGGGCGGCTATGATGCGGCGCAGGGCTTCGACCGCAATCGGAAGGTCATTGACGAGCGCAATTCTCATGCAGAGGCCTCGCCGATGAGGTCTTCCACGGCAGACAGAAGCGTCTCATCGTGGAAGCTGCTCTTGGTGAAATAGTAGTTAGCGCCTGCTTGCAGTCCCCGCAGCCGATCCTCCTCGCGGTCTTTGTAGGAGACGATCATTACCGGCAGATCCTTGAGCGCGGGTTCGAGCCTGATCCGCGAGACCAGCTCGATTCCGTTCATGCGCGGCATGTCCACATCCGTGATTACCAGATCATAGGCGGCGGCGCGGACTGCGTTCCAGCCGTCCATGCCGTTGACCGCCACTTCGACAGCATAGCCGGCGCTCTCGAGAAGTTTCCGTTCCACCTCCCGTACGGTAATCGAGTCGTCAACCACGAGAATACGCTTCTGAATCGTGGACTGAACCTTTCCCGCCTCCCGACTGATCTTCCTCAGCCGCCCTCCCGAGAGTAAATTGTCGATGGAGCGCACCATGTCCTCCACATCGACGATCAGAGCCGGCGTGCCGTCGGTCAGGACAGCCGCCGAGCTGATGTCCGGCAGCTTGCCTAGCCGGATGTCCAGCGGCCGAACGACCAGATCCCGCTCCCCGAGGAACCTGTCCACTACAAGGCCGTAACGGTTCAGGCGGTCACCGAGGACAATGACCGCAAATTCATCGCCGCAGCCGTCTTTCTCGGGCAGTTCGAGTACCTGGTGCGCGGCAACGAGGCCAATGCTTTCCTCTTCAAGCCGGAAGAACTGGCGACCTTCAATCAAGTCAACCTGCGATTTTGGAATCAGCAGGCTTCGTTCGATGCGGCTCAAGGGAAAGGCATACGGCTCACCGGCTATCTCAACCAGGAGAGTGCGCAGGACCGAAAGCGTGAGCGGAAGCTGCAGAAGGAAAGTCATGCCGTTCCCGGGCCGGTTGATCGCCCTGGCTGAACCGCCGACCTCATGGAGCATGTTCTGCAGGATGTTCAGTCCCACGCCGCGGCCTGAAATCTCGGTCACCGTCTGCGCGGTCGAAAATCCAGGAAGGAAGAGGAACTCAAGCAGCTCAGGCTCGGAAAGATCCCCGGCCATTGCCTGGCTGACGAGATTCTTCTCCACTACCTTCCGGCGCAGCGATTCCAAGTCCACGCCGCGGCCGTCGTCCGAGAGGCTGATTGACAGCATCCCGGCCCTGTGCCTGGCTTCCAGCCTGATACTGCCATCCGGCGACTTGCCCCGAGCCACCCGTTCGTCGGGAGATTCGATGCCGTGATCCACAGAGTTGCGGAGGAGGTGATTGAGGGGCGCCTCGAGCTTCTCCAGGATGTCGCGGTCAACGCCGGTCGCTTGGCCGACGATCTCAAGGTTGACTTTTTTCCCCAGCTGCTTGGCCAGGTCGCGAACCATCCTCGGAAAGCCTTGGACCCCGTCCGCAAAGGGCCGCATCCGGCTGGCGATTACTTCACGATAGAGGCGGTTGGAAAGATTCGCTGTGCGGCGCGCATATACTTCGAACTCGTTAATCCTGTCGGTGAGGATCTGCCGGCATTCATTCGCCCCTTTCTGCAACGCGCTCATTATTTCATCGAGACGCCCACCGTGGCCCGGCACTGCCAGGTCCTCGCGGCACTGTCCCAGCAGGTTAGTGAGGCGCGTGTGATGACTCTTGAGCTGCATGAGCGAGTTGGAAAAAGGCTGCAGCCAGCGGGCTTCAACGAGTGACTCGCCGGCAAGACCCATGAGCCTGTTGAGATTCTCAGCTGTAACCCGGACGATCCGGTCCTTCTCGTTCGAATTTCGTTCACTGGCTGCGCTCTCCGTACCCTCACGTGAGCTGACGCTGTCCGGTGCAGGTTTGGCGGACACCTGTGGCGGCTGAGATTCGCGCGAAGAGTCGCCTGCCGACTGATTCATTACGGCGGCAATGTCGGCCGCCAACCTGTCGGTTTCGGATTGATGCCCGGCAAACCAGGACTCAGCCTCTGCCTCGGGTATCTTCGAAGCATTTCCAAGCCAGTCGACGCCCCGGAGAAGCACATCCGCGCCGTCCCCAGTCAGGAGGATCTTCCCCTCCTGCGCAGCGACAAAGCAGTCCTCCATCGCATGGGAGACTCTGACGACAGCATCAAGGCCCACAATCCGTGCCGCCCCTTTGATCGAGTGAGCCGCGCGCATCAATGATTCGAGCTTTTCCTTGTTGCGCGGATCACTTTCGAGGTTGAGCAGGCCGTCATTCAACACCACGGCCTGATTCTCGACCTCGGTGCGGAACAGATCCATCATCGAAAAGCTGCTCAAGTCCTGCGCCAATTTACTCACTCCGTGAGTGTATGAGTTTCAAACCCTCTCAGCGCCCTCGCCTCATAGCGGCGGCTTTCTTAGTCCATGCAAAGCTCTGTCGCGTTTCTGTCGCCAAACTCAACGAATCGTCCATCAGGACAGGCCCTGGAGGGGCCAGAGCAAGTAGCCGGGGGCGCAAGCCCCCGGATAGGATGTTGCATAATGCCGAGCCCCGGCGAAAGACATTTGTAAGCTATGTGTTATCTGTCGCCCCTCCAGGTCTTTGGTCATTCTTGACAACCCCAACCCCGGGCTGCGCTGCGCCTGCCCGGGGCTGTTGGCTGGCGCCCCTTCGGAGCGCTTCCTGCGCGAATAACGAGTTTCGCGACAGAAACTGTCTAGGAAAGCGAGGAGCGCCTAAGCGCATAGAATAGAAGCTCGTCGTCCAGGAGGCCGACACTCTTTCCTTCCCACGACAGCATGCCGCACGTGAACTTAACGGCCGCCTTGGCGACTGTCACCGGCACCTTGCGCAGCTCGGACTGGTTGTATCGGTGGATCCCGTAAATTTCATCCACGGGAACTACCCACTGGTCTCGCTCCTTCCCCACTAGAACCATGCGACTGACGGCCCTATGGCTGGGCTCCTCCACATCCCCGATGCCCAGGACATCTTTCAATGACGCGCACAGATGAATCTCTCCGCGGATGTTTACCAGGCCGAGAAGGGTGCCGTTTTTTTGGTGAGGCAGCCGGTGAATGACGCGGATTGGCGTCACCTCTTTGAAACGCTGTACCGACAGGGCCAGCCATTCGGGGCCCAGGCGGAACAATACGGCCGAGGCCTTGCCCTCCGAATGTACCCCCCTGTCCTGTGCCAGAAAATCTGCCCAGTCTGCCATGTACCCTTCCGGGGCACCACAGTCCAGCAGCTTTCGTCCTTCCGCCGCGAAGACCGGGCAGTTACGGCAATGCACATGGCTCGCCAGCTCGGTACAGCTCCCGTCCCCGGAAACCCCGATGCGACTCCAACAAGGATCGACTGTGGCAGAACACATGGGTCTAACTCGCCTTCAAGGAACGCACGCGGCGGGCTCGCCGCTGCAGGAGCGTCGAGGAGGCGCTGTCCCGCCGCCGCAGGAGCAACGACAGGTGAATCAATGCCTCATAGTGACTGGGATCCAGGTATAGTGTTTTATTGAAGAGCTCTTCAGCATTCGCCTTCAGTCCTGCAGCCTCCGTCACCAGTCCAAGGACAAAGTAGGCTTGAGCGGAAGGTCCGTGGGTGGAAAGGTGCTTTTCGCAAATCCTCCTGGCAGCCGAGAGCCTGCCATCGTCGGCCTCCCGAAGCGCCTCGTCGAGGGAAACCCGGTCAATTGGAATACGCTCCCTGACCGTCAAGGGTGAGGGGGAATCCGGCGACTGCGCCGTACTCTCCGTCTGGTTGGGATCGGGAAGGGAGTTATCCGGCGCCGAACTTCTACGCAGCGCGAACGCCCGTGGATGCTCCACCTCTGCCAGGCGTTCCGACCTCAGCAGCAGAACTTCTGCGTGCCCGACGAACAGCAATCCAGAATCTGCCAGCAGCCTGTCAAGCACGGTGACTGCACGGTTTCTCGCCCCACAAGTGAGATAAATAAGGAGATTTCGACAAAAGATCACCTGGTAAGGATCTACATCGTGCGGGAAGGAGTTGTCAAGCAGGTTGCCGCGTGCGAACTGAACGGTGCCCGCCACCGCGGGCGACAATCGAAAGAGATTTCCCTCTTCCTGAAAGTATGTGCTTCGATATGCAAGGTCATCCCCGCGGAATGAGTTCCTGCCGTACAAACCTCTCCTCGCAATTTCCAGCGCGTGCTCGCTGATGTCTATGGCATCGATGTGGAACTGATCCGGCGTCAGTCCACAGTCGAGCAGTGTCATGGCAATGGAATAAGGCTCCTCCCCGCTGGAGCAGGGAACGCTGAGAATGCGGAATACCTTGCCGCCTTTGCCGGGGAACCATGCAGCGACGGCCTGTCGGGCGAGAAATCTGAAGGGTTCCTCATCCCGGTAGAACCACGTTTCCGGCACGACAACTTTCTCAACCAACGCCTGCATCTCGGGTCCGGATTGTTCCAGCAGCGCTGCATATGTCCCCATGTCCGTCAAGCCGAAACCGGACATGCGTTCACGGACGGCGTTTTCGATGGAATCGATTCCGATGATCTTCGGATCCGAGCCGATTGACATTTGCAGCCTGGACGCAATCTCAGCCAGGTATCTCACGGCCGTACTCCGGTTTCCGGCGAAAGCCGATCCATCGTGCTCCGGGGCAAGATATCCTCCATGCGGATGCACTGAATCATGCCCTGGGGATCATTGATAATCTTCCCTAGATAGGGAGCCTCTTTAAGCGCGATACCAGGATCTACAAGATCACCATCCGACACCTTCAGAGTCTCCGTCATGCGCTCAGCGCGCAAGCCGACGATACGCGAAGGTCCCTCTCCGCCCGCAAGACGGACCAACAGGATGCGCGTGCTCAGGCAGCTCTCGCAGGGTCGGTCCTGCATTATCCGGCGGAGATCAATCACGGGAACGATCGATCCGCGGTAATTGAAGACTCCTGCCAGATGATCGGGAGCATGCGGCAACTTCCGCAGGACCAGGGAGGGCACGATCTCCACGACCTGGCTCGTCTCGAGAGCGTAGCGATCCTCTCCAAGCCGGAAGATGAGCATCAGCATATGCGAATCCTTTGAGCCGCGTCCCCGACGCGGACGTTGTCAGGGCTCCGGTCTTGATTTGTCCTTCTCAATCGTTTACGTTGAAGCGGGAGACCTCATTGCGCAATCCCCGGGCCGCCTCGTTCAGATGTTCTGCCGCCCGGTTGAATTCCTTCAGGGAGTCAGCCGTCTGCCTGGTCGAATCACTCAGCCCTACCATGGCCTTGCTGATCTGCTCGGCTCCCTGCGCCTGGACCCTCATACCATGGTTGACGCTTTCAAACCGTGGCGTGAGCGCCTGCACCTGGCTGATGATGGTCTCGAGTTGCTCGCTGATCTTCCCCACGTCGGCGACATTGCGCCGGACCTCCTCGCCAAACCGGTCCATCTCCATCACGCCTGCCGACACGGCGGAGCGCATCTCCTTCATCATCTGCTCGATGTCGAGCGTGGCCACAGCGGTTTGATCGGCCAGCCTGCGGATCTCGCGCGCCACGACTGAAAAGCCCAACCCGTACTCACCCGCCTTCTCGGCCTCGATGGCCGCATTGAGAGAGAGCAGGTTTGTTTCGTCCGCGACCTTGGTGATCGTCGTGACCACAGAGTTGATGTTGTTGGCTTTGTCGCTGATGACCGCCAACCGGCTCGAAATGGTGCGCGTGGCGTCCACAAGTTGCCGCATGTTTGCTTCCATTCCCCAGAGACCGCTGCGTCCGGACCCGGCGAGCGACGCGGTAGAGCCGGCCATTTGCGTTACGTCATTCATAGTGCCCAGCAACTCCTGGGAGGTTGCGGAGATTTCGCGCGTGGCCGCGACCACCTCGTTGGTTGAGGCGCCCAGATCATTTGCCGTGACTTCCTGCTGGCGGGCGGCGGCGGCAATTTCGGTCGACGTCGACACGAGCTGAATGCTGGATTGCTTCACCTGACCCACGAGTGAGTTCAGACTCCTAGTCATCGTCTGAACCGCTCCGAGGAGCTGGCCTGTTTCATCATCGCCCTGGGAAGCTGCAATCACGCCTCTGTGGGAGGACGATCCACCGTCGCTCCCTGAGCTTTCCTCGGCGATCGACTCCGTTGCCGTCTTCAGATCGCCGCGGGCGATTTGCTGCGCCACGGACGTGATCTGTTCGATTGGCACGGTGATTTTGCCGGTCAGGAACGAGGCTACGATCAGCGCGACTACCATCGAGCACAGTCCGGATGCGACAGACCACCAGAAGAGATTGCTCAGAGAAGACTCGAGCTTGTCGCGGGCGCCATGGAACTCTTCCTCATATGCATCGGCGATGATGATCCAGTCCCAAGGTTCGAAGTAGGCGATTGCGTTGGTTACCATCCTGGGAGCCGCGTCGCTCTCCCGTCTTTGCATGAATCGTTCGAAGGCCACTTCATCTTTTTTTAGGACAAGGGCCTTTTTGACCATGGACTGGACGTAGAGTCTCCCCTCGATGTCCCGCGCTTCCCACAATTGGTCGCCGTCGTGGTAGCCTTCCCTGGGAACAACGACCCGACCTCTGGACTGATCCTGGCCGCCGATGACATACACCTGGCCGGTCTTCCCCACTTTTACGCTGGTGATCGCGCTCCGCAGACCCGCAACCCGGCTCTGTTCGACCCCAACAAACAGCATTCCGACGATCTTCTTGTCGCCGTCCAGGATCGGCTGATAAGCACTGATGTACCAGTCATTGACGACATAAGCCCTGCCGTGGAAAGTTTCTCCGCGGCTTACAACCGACACCACGGGATCCGGAGAGCCGTCCGGGCGGTACGCAGGGATGTACGTGCCGACTGCGCGAGTGTTCGCGGCAGTTCGAATCGTGGTCGCAATTCGCAGCATGTCGCCCTGTTCGTTCAGCTTCTGGAAGATCGTGCATGCTCCCCCAACAAGGCCTCGGACTTCATCCACAACCGGCGACGGGATTGCGGGGTTGCTGTTTGGGGCTATCCACGTTCCGCCCAACGTCAACTTCGGCAGCGTCGCCGCAGTAACGGAATCCGTGTATTGGTTGACGGCGTGCCACTCCACCTTTTCGCTGGACAGGCGAGGCGTGCCGGCTGATTTCACGATCTTCTCGGCAACCTTCAGGTTGGAAACCACCTCCTGTTGGATGAAGTCGTTCGCCGCTTCGCATGAATGATAGGCATCAAGCGCAAGTTGCCTGATGCTGTCCTGGGTGAGGGAATCCAGGTCATCCCGCACTGCGGCGCTAACGCGGCTTCGTTGAATGCCTGCGAGCAGAAGCATCACCGTCGTGGGGAGAAGCGCGGCGATGCAGGCCATTCCCATGATTTTGTGTCTGAGCATCAGTTTCATGAGCACTCACTCTCTTCCGGCGCGACATTGAAGTGTCGCCTCTATAACTATCGGCAGATACGTGGATTTCGTGCACCTCGACTCTCCTGAACAAGAGCAGTCGGCACCGGTTTTAAACGGTCCTCACATAACTTTTGTGCGTGGCTTAGTGTCCCCATATGTGATGAAACACCGTCCCCGAAGTTAACAAATCACATCATTCATGCGTCCCATACTGCAGGGAATGTATATGGAGACGGTCATTGACCTTCGCGGCGCTGTCAGGCAAAGTCGGATGGCAACGATGCTTTCAGCCGCTGAAATTACAGATCACGCACCTCTCGTGGGCGCTGCGCGTCAGGGTGACCGGACCGCGTTCGGGCAGCTCTATCGGCTATTTTCGCCCATGGTGCACGGCATCCTTTTGGCGCGGGTGCCGCGCCACGATGCCGAGGACTTGGTTCAGGACGTGTTCTTAGCCGCGCTTCGGCAACTGCACACGCTGCGCGATGATGCGGCTTTTCCTGGCTGGCTGGCGAGGATCGCGCGTAATCGCGCCACCGACCATCACCGCCGGAGATTGGATACCGGCGAATTGCCCGCCGACGTTGCCGCCCCGAACTCACCCTGCACGGAAGCGCTGGCGGTATTGGCTACAATTCGCGGACTGCCCGAGGCGTATCGCGAACCGCTCATCCTGCGCCTGGTGGAGGGCATGACCGGGGAAGAGATCGCGGCGCGGACGGGGTTGAAGCCGGCGTCCGTTCGTGTCAACCTGCACCGCGGCATGAAGCGACTGCGAGAAATACTCGGGAAGGAAAATCGTCCATGAAAAAGGACTACCTGTGGGATCGCTCGGGCGAA
>DASQID010000194.1:0-5779 GCA_035631775.1 Acidobacteriota bacterium | reverse complement strand
CTATGTCGCGGCATGAAGACGACGTCTCACTTCGGCAGATGCTTGACCACATCGAGGAAGCTGTCGCGCTCACCAGGGATCGCAGTCGAGCGGAACTTGAATCCGACCGCATGTTCTTCCTTGCTATTCTGAAGCTGGTAGAAATCGTCGGCGAGGCAGCGACACGAGTGTCAGATCGCATAAGGGCAGCGCATCCTGAGATCCCGTGGCATGAAATCATCAGCGCGCGCAATCGCCTGATCCACGGCTATGACGCTGTGGATTATGACATTCTCTGGGAAATCGTCACGGCGGACTTTCCGCAACTGGCAACGCAAATCAGGAATCTGCGGCCGGTGTGAGATCGACCTGGTGCCCCTAGATTGCAGGAATTGCTAAATGAAGCGATCGAATGCTGAGAAGCCGGTCAGCGTCAAGACGGCTGAAGAGCTGGGGAGAGCGCTGGGTCTGTCGGCAGCCGACGCCGGCGAAATGGAGCTCCGTGCAGAGCTCACGTGCGCCCTGGCAAAGATCATCCGGAACGGGAGGCTCACACATCGGGAAATAGTCAAAAAGGCAGGAACGTCCCGGACTCTGGTAACAGCTTTCGGCAACGGCAATACGCAGGGGATGTCTACCGACCTACTGATTTGTGTCCTCTCCGCCACCGCCTACAAGGACGAGCTACGCGTTCGCCGGACCGGTGCATGAGCCGCGCAATCGTCCCACAAAGCACACGATCCGCTGCTCTCTTTAGCTGATATGATGGCCGCGAGGATTGACAACATCTAATGGCCAATCTCGAAGGACGACGGATTGGAAATTCCGCGAGAGTACTGTGCTGTGTCGCTGCACCGTCCCGCATAATCGCAAGGCCGACAGACCAAGGCAGTAGGACAAACTGTGCGAATGGTTAGAGCATCGACGGTGATTCTCGGCTTACCTTTGCTGGCTTTCGACGCAATATTGGCGCTCTGGTTATGGATGTACGGTCTGCCGAAGAAGGTGACCATCTCAAGCAAAGGGGAAGGGTATCTCGTGAAAGCTGAGCCGGCTCGATTTGTGAGCGCCGATTGGCTCATTCTAGCGTTGCTCACGGCCCTTCATTTGGTTCTTGCTTACCTGATCTGGCGATCCTGGCACCCAAAGAGAATGCAGGAGTGAAACCTGACCCGAAGGAGGTGTGACGGTAAGCTTGTTTCTATGGCATTCACTGGATGAAGGCCTCTCGAGCAATCGCAATCGGGTCAGAGTCCATTTGGAGTCCAATAAGGGATTGTTAAAATCCGGTCCTTTAGAATCAATGATTTGCGATCGTCTGCAATTGACACCGTAGACGCTATATTCTCTGTCTTCAATCTACGGTTAATTTCCCAAGCTGGACGTCGCGGGTTCGATCCCCGTCTCCCGCTCCAGCCTTTTCAATAGCTTAGAAGCGCCTGCCAATTGTAATGCTATCTAATATTCCATTAAGAGCATCGGGGCACGAAGGCTGAGATGCCTGCCCAACGTTTTTAATAGATTACAGATAGGCGCTAAGCTATTTCCTAATATTCCCTTAGGGGCATGATATAGCCGGCGGCACAGTCGACTCCTCATTCAAGTATTCGATCTTGCCTGGAAGCGCCTTCCGCTTTGGAACGGACGATTTTCGCCAACCACCAGGGCAGGATAGGTGCAACTGATACCTGATCCCGGCACCTCAACGCCAATTGAAACCTGGATATTCAGTTACGTTCAGGGGAACGTTTTGGTAACAGAGTCGGTAATCGCGGCCGCCATTTCAACAATTCAACAACCACCGCTCGGGTCTATGTTGACTTGTCATGAGATCACAACAGCGGGTTGGCCATTGCCAATGTAACAAACTTGCGCTGGAGGGAATCGAGCACAACCTTCAATTGTTATGGCGCTGACGGCTCACCACTGCTGTCGGGAAATGAGAGGGCGCTTAACAATCGAGCGCGCTCGGATGTCTCTCCGTGTGTGGTGCTTGCGCAGTAACTCATCGAGGTTCGGAGCCGTTACCAATGTTGGGCTCGTTGAGAAACAGATTCCGTTCGCTCGGAGTCCCATAAGACGCTTCGCAGGGAACCCAGAATCTTGACTCCTGCCCGGCCTACCAACTCCGAGCCGCGCTTTTTATGCCCGGAACCCCGAGTTCAGGGAGTCTTTTGTTTCTGCGCGCTCCCACGACCGCGATGCCGGCTGAGCCGTTCGTCACAACTGAGTAGGACCTGGCGGTGACGGTTGATATGGAGGTAAGTATCCGTGATGCAGTGAAGCGAAGGCTCCAAAAGCTGTTGAGCCGGCAACCCAATCCGAGGTTCGGTGTGCCGTTCCTACCCAACCATCATCGGAAGTTCTCAACGAGCATCAGGTCGCTGCCGGACTGATCGAGCTGTGAGTATAGTGCCCAGCGACGGTCCGGGGAAATTGCTATCTTCCTGCAGGCCAGTTTTCCAAGTTCTGCGATGGTTTTGATTTTCCTCGTCGTCAGTTCAAGGAATCGGATGGAGTATCCTTTGGTTGGACCGGGACCGGGAATGAAATAAATCCCGTCGTCCGTAACTGCATATGCATTGGAGTTACAGAGCGATTCAAGGACCTGCCCCCCCTCTCCGCCTTCAACCGCGACCCTCCACAAGCTCCGGTTTCCGGCAGTCACGAAGATAAGTCTACCATCTGCGGATTCGACTGGGGCGTAACCAGGGGCGTTCCTGGTCACGAGCACTACCTGCCCTCCCTCAGTTGGTACTTTTTGAATGCTGAACTCTGGTTCTGCCGAATTGAAGTAAATCCAACGCCCATCTTTCGACCAGCTTGGATTTTCTGAGAAGGAGGAGAACGTCAGGCGCCGGGGATTTCCTCCGCTGGCATTCACGACATAGACTTCGGGGTGCCCTTCAATATTTGAATCGAAAGTCAAACGACTGCCGTCTGGAGACCATCGTTCATCCGCTGTCTGCCCTCTGCCAAAGTGGGTTACCAGGCAACCCACCGGCAGAAGGCCAGGGTGCGGCCATCCGGGGAAAAGGCTGGACAACTGTCAATCACCGTGGGCTTCGTCAAAATGTGTTTTTCCCCGGTCTCCATCATATACAAGGCCAAGCCGGGATTGGTATGGGGATCCAGGCTGTCAACTGTGGCCAGGGCCCGGCCATCCGGAGACCAGGAGAGGAAGGGACCGAATAAGAATTCTCCGACTTCCGACACATGGGCGACCTCAGTCAGTGTCCGCTCCGGTCCGCCCAGCGGAGAAATGAGGATTACGGCCCTCTTGCCGGGTCCAAGATCGCGACAGAAGGCAATCTGCCGACCATCCGGAGACCAGGCAGGCCAAGTGTCACGTGCAGGATTGGTGGTGAGACGCAAATGTTGATTCGAACCTATCAACGTGACGTAGATATCCCAGTTGTCTTCTTCCTCCCCGTTCCAGGCGAAGGCCACCTGGTTTCCATCCGGAGAAAAAGAAGCACCCATTTCACTGCCTGGGTAGCTGGTAAGGGGGATTGCCGTCAGTTGCGTTTCCGGCGTCGATGCCAGCCGGGACTTCAGTGACCAGATGACAATCGCACCGAGAATTACAATACCCAGTATTCTCGCCAACGCCAGGATCCTTGCCGTTCTTTTTGGGACGGCCTTCTGATCTGGCTGTGTAGGCCCCGCAATATTCGGCGGTTGGGCGATCAAGCGTTCTCTTTCCAGATCATGCTTCAGATGCTTGAGATCAGCGCACAGATCTGCCGCCGATTGGTAGCGCATCTCACGGAACTTCTCCAGCGACTTGTGGATGATCCGCCTCAGCTCTTCAGGAATTGTCGCACATGCGTGCGGGGGCCACGCGGGTGTCTGGTGCAAAATAGAATCAAAGATCGCGGAGGAACTCTTCCCAGCAAACGGCGGCTGGCCGACAGCCAACTGGTACAGGACCGCTCCCGCGCTGAATACGTCTGTTCGATGATCAACGGATTGTCCAAGGATCTGCTCCGGACTCATGTACCGGGCCGTGCCCATCACAATTCCCGGAATCGTGTGCGTCTCACTGCTGACCGTGGCTGCCGCAGCCGGACCTCCCGTTCGTTTGATCTTCGCGAGGCCGAAGTCCAGCACCTTCACCCGCCCCTCGGATGTGATCATCAGGTTTGCAGGCTTAATGTCCCTGTGAATGATCCCTTTCCTGTGAGCCGCTTCGAGGGACTCCGTCGTCTGAATCCCGATATCCAGGATTTCCTCCACCGCCAAAGGGCGCTCCGTCAGCCGTTCCGCCAGCGTCTCCCCTTCCACCAGCTCCATCGCAATCCAGCGGACACCATCCGATTCGCCGATCTCATAAATCGTCGCGATGTTGGGATGATTCAACGCAGACGCTGCATGGGCTTCACGAACAAACCGCCGTATCCGCTCAGTGTCGGCTGCCACTTCCGTCGGAAGGATCTTGAGAGCTTCGATCCGATCAAGCCGGGTGTCCCGCACGCGGTATACCTCACCCATCCCGCCTCGGCCTATCAGGGAGAGAATCTCGTAAGGTCCAAGTCTCTTCCCCACCAGGGAGCGGACCGCCTGCTCAGCCATCGCACGGGCTGCCAGCTCCAGAGCAGGCGTCTCGCCGAAGCTGCCCGCCTTGTCATGTGCGGTCAGCAGGGTTATGACTTTTTGGCGCAGGTCCTCGTCGCCTGCGCAAGCTTCTTCGAGGAAAGCCTCGCGTCGGCCTGGTTCCCGATCCAGTGCTTCTTCCGATCCCGCCAGGCAGGCAAAAGGAAAACGGTTCGTAAGTTTCACACGGCAGGGAAGTCGGGTCGGCCTGAATCCTCAAACGCTGGGATTCGAGGAGGTCGAGCCCATGAACCGGTTCCTTATGCAGGTCGCGTCGGTGATTCTCTCGGGTGCAATGGACCTCACAGCGATGTCCGTTATGGCATCTCAGGGATCCAGGGAAGATAAAGTCGCCATCGCAGTGCATGTATACAACTATGACCGCATTGCGGCCTGGAGGCTGGCCAGGAGTCAGAGAAGAGCCGCTGACTTTTTCCTCAGCGCCGAAATTCAGCTGCAATGGGCAGATCATCCTCTGAAGTCTACAAATGAACCCGATCCTGCGGGACCTGCATGGAATCCGGGCGATCTCGTTCTGAAAATTACAGCCAATTATCCCAAGAAGGCCGAAGGGTTCCGAGATTCGGTTTTCGGGTTCGCTGCGGGGACTCAGGTCACGATCATCAATGAACGAACGGAGGAGATTGCCATAAAAGCAGGAACGTCCCGAACTCGGGTAATGGCGATCGTCAACGGCAACACGCAGGGAATGTCTACGGACCTGCTGATCCGTATCCTGTCCGACACGGGCTACAAGGCGGAACTGCGCGTGCGCCGGACCGCCGCATGAGCCGCCCATCGCCCCACAAAGCACACTATCCCCCGCTTTAGCTGCTAAAATGGCTGCCAGGTTCGACAACTGTCTCAAGAGCCATTTTCTCGAAGGAAGATGGAGTGGGCCGGAATTAGTTGGCGGTTCCGCCTTGGAGGATGAACACCTTGAGTAGCGAATGGTTTGCGCGGCCGGTGCTGTTCGTCGCGGACATCGACAGGTCGGTGGATTTCTACGTGAAGCAGCTGGGATTCACTCAGGCGTGGCGTTACGAGGAAGAGGGAAAGGCGCGGGTTGCGCAGGTTGAACGGCAGGGCTGCGCGCTCATACTTTCTTCGCAGTGGCCTGACAAGGTGGGAAAGGGGCTCATGTTCCTCTCGCTGGACGTCGGAGTGCTGAATGCCGTGCGCGCCGAGTTCGAGGGGAAGGGCG
>DASQID010000193.1:0-7260 GCA_035631775.1 Acidobacteriota bacterium | reverse complement strand
TCCTGAGGGTGGCTTGAAGGGGGGCGAGGCCCTCGAGTCTGGTCGCCTGCCGGCGGGAATGGTCTGACATCTGGCTGAGGAGTGGTGCTCGCGCCGAGGCGTCTCCTGCGGGCGGACGGCTCCCCTCTCGGGGCGACAGGGGGTGAGGTCACGCCCAGTCGGCGCCCACGCCCCAGCTCTCGCCGTGTTCAGCGACGCGGAGGATCTCGCGGACGGGCGGGGGCTTGTCCTGCGGCGGCGTACTGAGGCCGAGGTGGTCGAGGATCCTCCGAAGTGTAGGAAGGATGAGCTGCACCTTTGCCTACCAGGCTTGTGGTCCGGCCGCCGTCACCCCTCCGGGCGTGCCTCCCTCAGGTACTGATAACGGGTGATATGTCGACTGAAACGTCTGCGCCTCGGCTGCGGCTGCGTTTTACCTGAGCCGGGTCGCTGGATAAAGGCTCTTTTGGCACACCCCTACCTTATTGCAGATGGCCTCCGTGGTGCACCCCGTCGAGCGGAGGAAGTTCACCATCGCGGAGCTGCGGAGGATCTGCGCCTTCCCCGATGACTTCACCCTTGTCGGATCCTACGCGCAGCAGTGGGCGCGCCTGGGGAACGCGGTGCCGCCCGTGATGATGATGCACATCTCGGCGGCGGTGAGGGATGGCGTGCTGGCGAGGGTTTCATGTGGAACGGATGTTGTGCTCACACCTCATGCTCCGTAGAGGCAATCCTGCCGTTGCGGTAGATTTCCCACAACCCGACTTATCGCGACTTTCGATTCGTTCAACTTCCGGTTCAGCGACCGAACGGACCGGACGAGCCGAACGCACCGGAGACGCGGCGATCGGCAGCCCTGTTCCGCTAGCCGTTCGGCAAAAGCACGATCTTGCCAAGCACTCCGCCTTCGCCGAGTTGATCGACGGTTCCAACGAGATCCCAACCCGGCGTGTAGGGCACGCGCGGCGTTTCGGGATGGACGCCCTCGCGCGCCAGGACGTCCGGCAGACTGACCCCCGCCGCCAAAACCTTCACCCGTACCTCACCTGCCTTGGGTGTAGGGACATCTTCTTCGAGGGCGGTGATCACTTCCGGGCCGCCGTAGCGGGTGACGATCACTCGCGTGTGGCGCATGGTCCTGACCTTTTCGCTTTGGCTACAACGTGGAGATTATATGCGGTCAAAGCAGCGCCAGCAATTCCTGAAACGCTCGATTTCCCACATCGTGACTTCATGGGAGGAATCCCGAACCGACCGCGACTTCGGGTCGGTTCTCTTCGTAGCCAGTTGCCTTTCGAACCAGTTTGCCTTCGCCTGTTGACGCTACGTCGTTTATCACGCGCAATCCGTATGGTGACAGGAATCCTTGTCATATTTGCGACTTGGGCGTCATGCGTCGCGCTTCACAAGGGGTAAGTCCTGCAACGATTCGATTATGGAAATCAGTCGTACTCGACCAACATGAAGGTGGACGCCCGCCGGGCAACCGACGCCAAGATTGATGACTTCATGACCGTCCCACGCTCGCTCCCAGGGCGGCGAGAAGCTGGTCCAACTGCTCGAACTGCTCCCCAGACCAACTTATACTCCCAGAGGCCATTGCGTCGTCGAGGGCTTTTTTTGAGGGATAGAGTTCGTGTATAACGACGAGCGTCTCGCCACCCCTTTCTGCGAAGGTCACGGTGGTGACGGGCCCATCCTCATCACCTTCGTCATTCGTCCAGACGAGGCGCGAGTCCGGAGTCACTTCGACGTACCTACCAAAGAATGGCATAGGCTGCTCTGAGGAAGGGTGACTGAACACGAAACGGTACGTGCCCCCCGTACGAACATCGGCCTCGCAGGAAAGGAAGGACGCTCCAAACGACTTCGGTACACACCACCGCTTGAGCAGTTCGGGTTTGGTCCACGCATCGAAGACGATATGCGCCGGACCGTTGAAGGTTCGAGTCACGACGAGCTCACGCTCGGACTTCCGTTCCACTGTCGTGCCGTACTTTGTGAGGTTGATTTCACTATCTTTTCTTGCGTCCATCGGCTTTCTCCTTCTGTTTCAATTCCTCGACAAGCTTGTCCAACTCTTCGAAGCGTGCGGCCCAGCGCTGGCGGTGCCTCTCGATCCATGCCGCCTCTTCCTCCAGTCCGCGTAGGCCGAGCTTGCAGGTCCGTACGCGCCCAACCTTCTCTGTGGTTACGAGCCCCGCCTGCTCCAAGACGCCGATGTGCTTCTTCATGCCCGTTAGGGTCATGTGAAACTTCTCGGCAAGGTCCGTGATCGAAGCGTCTGCGCGTCCGAGTTGTACCAGAACGCCGCGTCGGGTGGCATCCGAGAGGGCGGCGAACGAAGCATCGAGGACGATTCCCGTATACTGAACCATTTGGTTCAGTATACAACGCGGATTGGCGACATGCAAGGGGGATGAGCGCGCGCTGCGCTGCCTGCTGCCTTCATTCCCGAATCGAGGTACGGCACAACTTCGGGCGCAATACAACCCACAAGTTTGCAGCGTGGAGTCAAAGTTAGTCCCGAGAGGGACCGACTTGTTGCCCAGCGTTCACGCACTCCACGCGGCGCCCGGCGCGGTCAACCTGCTTGCTCTCGGAACTTCTCGTTGAATTCTTGGACGATCTCCACCATTTCAGGGCCACAGCTTATCGAGACGGCAGGCGAACCACCGCCCGTGGCCGTTTTATTGGTGTGCCGAGCATGTTCGACGGCTTGGAGGTGAAAGTCCTCTGCTCAACCTGATGGAGGTGAAGAGTTAGCGAAGCGCAAGGGCGTCACCGTGAGGTGGGGTCCAAAGGAAGCGTGGAGCAAAGGCGCGAGCCGATGAACAAAAACCGGATATGAGGCATACGGTGCCGGACGAGCGGGCCAATGACAGCAAAGTCCATATCCCTCAAGGGCACTGGTTGCAGATCCGGCGGTTGTGCGCAGAAGGCAGTCGAGCTTACCTCGGCATATCTGCCGTTTGTCCCGCAGTCGGGACTGAGGCAGAAGCGATTCCACCTGAGCGGGCGGCAGAATTCAGCAGAGGGCATATTAGTCCGGCAACGGACGAAGGCCCGAACCGTGATCGTGAGCAGTAGCGCACGAATCTCATGGATGGTCATGCGTCAGCCAATCAGCTTCGGTTGAGCTTTCTGGGGGCGGATAGGGTGAAGCCCGGCAGGAACCCAGAAGCGGCGAAACCCCCGTCGGCGAAAAGCGACGCGACCCTCCGGCCTGGCTCAAGTCACGGAACCGCCGTTTACGGACCCGTACGCACGGTGGTGTGACAAGGAAAGCGGGCGACCGACACCACATCGAAACCGAGGTGAAAATACAGCGTTCGAGTCAGTGATCCAATCCGACTCGGCGCTGAGGTCTAACGGACAGTCTCGGCCAGGATTGCCTTCGGCATTACTTCCTCGATCGCGACTTCGGGGGAGTAACGCGCTGATCAGTAAACAATAGGCTATTCAGCCCGAAGCGCATTCATAGGATCGGCCGCTGCTCGCCGGGCCGGCAGAAAAGCTGCAAGAAAGGCAACTGCAAGCGCTAGAGCTGAAATGGCTGCATAGGTTGCCGGATCCAAAGGACTCAGCCCGTGCATGCGGCTCGCCAGAAATCTCGATAAAGCCACGCTGCAAAACAAACCAATAGCGAGGCCGAGCGCGGCGATTCTCATGCCCTCAAACGTCACCTGCCGGACAATATCCTCGCTTCGTGCGCCCAAGGCCACGCGGATGCCGAATTCGCGGGTTCGTTGGGTTGTGGAATAGGAGATGATCCCATACAAGCCGATCGCGGCCAGAACAAGACCAAGGGATCCGAAAATCCCAAGCACGCAGGCAGCAGCACGCTCCCGGGAAAAAAGCGATTCCAATTGGGTTGAGGTCAGACGCACATCGTCAACAAAATCTCCAGAATCCGCGCTCCGGCACGCCCTGCGAATTGAATCGACCATGGAATACGGGTTCCCTGAAGTGCTTACGTGGAGGCTCATTTGCATATAAAACCAGTGCCAATAAGGGAAATAGATGTATGGCAGCGGCTCTTCCCAGGGCGTGTTGTATTTGGCATCTTTCACCACGCCGATCACTTCGCAAAGCTCGGGACCCTGGTCCCTGTCTTCTGCGGGATCCGCTCTCCTGACCCGGATCCGCTGGCCTATTGGTGTCTTGCCCGGCCAAAACTGGCGCGCCAGAGTTTCATTAACGATAACCATGCCGGCAGCATTTTGGCTGTCCCGATCGACAAAATCCCGTCCTTGAAGAATTGGAATTCTCAGGGCTTGCAGGTATCCGGGGCTCACCGCATTGCCCTTGATATTGAACCAAGTATCGTTCCCATAACCTGCCTGTTCCGGTCGAACATTCTCCTCGATGTAGCCTCGCTGATCAAACGGCAGCATCGCTCCCCAACCGGCGGCGCGGATGCCGGAGAAACTGCGAATACGTTCCAGGCTTTCAGTATAGAACCTCATCCGTCTGGCTTTGTCGATTCCATATGTGGATCCGGCTGAAACAACCAGGACGTTTTTGTCGAAACCAGGATCGGCCGAAACAAAGCGCCATACCATTCTGCCCCAAATGCCCGCTCCGACGAGAAGAACCACGGTTAGAGTCATCTGAGACACGGCTAGAATCCGGCGCCCTCGGGCTTTGCGGAAGCCGGCCATGAACCCAAGATCCCTCAAGGCTCCGCTGATACCCGTCCGGGTCGCGGCCAGAGCTGGCGCCAATCCGAACATCAGGTTCGCCAGCAAGCTAATCCCTACCGCGAATATGAAAGTTCTGCTGTCGAAGCCCAACTCAAGGTTGACATGTGAATAGTCAAAGGGGACTTCAAACGAAGACATGAGCCGAAGCGTCAAACTATATATCGCCAGACTAAAAATCAAACCAACCGTCGAGAGAGCAAGTCCTTCAGCGAGCAATTGCCGAACGACGCGGGCGCGGCTTGCCCCTAAGGCAAGACGCGTCGCTATTTCGCGTTGTCGCGCGGATCCGCGGGCGAGCAGCAGGTTGGCAATATTCGTGCAGGTGATCAGCAGAATGCAAAGAGTGGCCGCCGCCAGAATGGCGGCGGAAAACAAAACGTTGCCTCGAGGCCACCTCGCATCAGTCACAGGCACGAGGTTTGGCTTTGCCTCGTCTTTTATGGATCCAGGATAGGACCTTTGAAGATTGGCAAAGAGCACGTCGATACGCGCCCTTGCCTGTGCCAACGTCACGCCCGGCTTGAGCCGGCCGAATGACCAAAGCCATTGGCCCATGGACCTGCTTTCGATAGCATCGCGCCACATCGGCTCTTTTTCCAGATGCGCTATCCGGACAAACATCGGAATGGGGACCCATAAATCCCAGTAAATGCCTCCAACGCCCAGATCTCCCCGCAGCGCCTTCGGGGCGACGCCCACAATTGTCAGCGATTCGTCGTTGAGTTTGATTTGCTTCCCCAAGATTGCAGGATCGCTCCCATACCTATCCTTCCACAGCGTGTAGCTGATGACAGCAACAGGTGGGCTTCCTGACAGTTTTTCTTCTTCGGGGAAAAATCCTCGCCCCAGAGTCATGGGCAGCCCAACCACTCGAAAATAATTTGCTGAGACAGCCCGGCCGGACAGCATCTGAGAATTGGCATCGCGGGCCTGGAGGGGAAGAACCATCCACGCCGCTATATCAGAAAAGGCTTGATCGTCCGCCCTGATGTCCATGTAGTTCGGGTAATTGAATCCCGGGGGGATCTCAACCAGCCGGTCGATTTGCCCGAAAGGCAACTGCTGAAAAACCAGCGCGTCATAGATACTGACGACCGCCGTAGTGGCGCCGATGCTCAGGGCAAGCATCAGAACGGCTGCAATCGTGAAGCCCGGGCTTTTTGCCAAAATTCGGAAAGCGTAACGTAGATCCTGCAGGAGCTCGCGAATCCAGCGCAGGCCTCGGACATCGCGGCATCGCTCTTTACACAGCTCCAAGCCGTCCATAGCGCGCAGCGCCGCGTAATGCGCTTCCTCAGAACTCATGCCCTCGGAGATGAGCTGTTCCGTTTTCATTTCCAGGTGATACCGGAGTTCCTCGTCCAGTTCCTGCTCGACTCGCTTAAGGCGAAAGAGCGTTCGAAAAAGCAGCGGTAGCTTAAAGAACCGGTGTTCGAGGCGCATATCACACCTCTTCGAGCCGCATTACATCCATGATTGCCGCTGCCAAGCGGTTCCAGTTGGCAGCCTCCTTTTCGAGATGTCTCCGGCCCAGGCGCGTCAGGGTATAAAATTTTGCACGACGCTTCTTCTCACTTTGCTTCCATTCGGCGCTGATCCACCCCTTTTGCTCCAATTTGTGCAGAGCGGGATAGAGGGATCCATCGCTGACTTGCAGTGCTTCGTTTGAAACCTGCCTCAGACGCTGGCTCAGATCCCAGCCGCTCATTGGCTGCAGAGCCAGAATCTTGAGGATCAGCATGTCAAGCGTCCCTTGAACGAGATCGGAAGGTTTGGTCATCTATTCCCTCGGTTACCGAGATTATCTGAAGGTATAATGCGGAAGTCAAGCGAAGCTTTCAATCGTGTGGAGCGAATCATGTCCTGAAACGAGTAATTCCCAAGAAACGGCATTCGGGGAAGTGATGGCGCTGCCCGCAGGTCGGCCAGCCGTCAGCAGGATAACTTCCTCGAACGGGACTTCTGGACAACTGAGAGGGATCTTCCTCTTCCAAGTAGCCCGTAATATCTCCATGGACAAAGCATGCGACCGAATTCTCATTTGTCCAATTTCAATCCAGCACAAATGTGCCGATTTGTCCGACGCAACGCGCACCCGGGCTATTGAGACAGGATCCATGTTCAATAATAGAGCATGAACTTCCTCCTCTGACATAGGTTCCAGGTATCAGCGATTAGGGCTGTGATGTATTATCTAAACACGCGCTGAGGCGAAGAAATGAACCGCCGCACATCGGTGTTAGTCGCGACTTTGCTTTTGGGGCTGATTTCCGCTTCCTTCCAGGCTCCCGCTGAGGGGCAAGAAAAATCGTCAATTCGCGGCAGGGTCGCTAGATACGACTTTGACCCGCAGACAGGGTTGTCGCGGCCTCGTGGCTCCATCTCCGGAGTGGAGGTCGTCCTTCTCGGAAAGCGAGGCGCTTCCACAATCCTGACAGACAACAATGGCTTGTATCGGTTTTCAGGCCTCGACTCGGGAACCTATACCGTCACATGCAAGCCGTCGAGTTCCTTCCTGAAAGTCGGACCTGCACAATATGTGGTTGAACTTTACCGCGGTCAGGAAGCGGCA
>DASQID010000192.1:0-5995 GCA_035631775.1 Acidobacteriota bacterium | reverse complement strand
CGCCGCGACGCAGGCGATATCAGTGTATATCGTCGAGGAGCGGCAACGAAGCAGATGCCCGCCCGCCGCCGCGCCCTTTCAGGCTGCGGCCCGCAGGCCAGCAGCAAAATGTGAAGTTATTCTTGCGCCAGCCCTAAGACGTCAGAATCTGCCACAAATCTCACGAATTACCGGGGCAGCATAGACGCAACCAAAGGCGTTTGACGTTCCTTCGCGTCTTCACGCCTTGGCGGTGGCTTTTTAAAAAAGCCACCGCTAAGACGCAAAGCCGCCAAGCACGTTTCTTCGCGAAATTCGTGTATTTCGTGGCTCAGTTTGCGATAAGGTGTGGTGAGGAGGAACTGGGCGCGAATGCAAGATCTGGAAAAACTTCTGAGCGACATCACACTGGCACCCTATATTTTCAAGGCGATGGCTCTCATAGGGGTGCGGCGCAAGGGCGGGAGCAATATGTTCCGGCATCAGATCAGTACGATGGGGATCCTGCTGGACTATAAAATCATCGATCCGGTGCTGCTCAAAGCCGCAGTCATCCACGATCTCTTTGAAGATGCCGAGGGATTGCCAGGAGTCAGCCGGGACGAGATCACGCGTCTCGATTCGGATGGACCCGCGGTCTACGCACTGGTCATGGAGGTGACCCGAACCGATGAACCGAAGTCCGTTTACCTGGAGCGCGTGATGAAATCGGGCAGTCCGAACGCAAAGGTTCTGAAGCTCGCGGACCGTATCAGCAACTTGTACTCGCTGGGGTTCGTCAACGAGGAGGCGTTCGTCCGGAAGTATCTCACCGAGACCAAGGAGCACATACTGCCTTACGCGAAACAAATCAATTCCGACATGTTTCGCGAGCTGTCGGATCTCGTCGCAGACCGTGAACAGAAGATAAATGCTCCTACTTCACGAATCGGATGATGCCGAACGAGGCCGGCTGGTGAAAGGTGAACCTGGCACCAGGTAAAGGACCCCAACTGATGAAGTGGCGCTTCGTATCATCCCCTTGGCCATACGCGCGATAAAAATTTATCCTCCATTCCGCGCCCACCTTCAACGGCTGATCAGTAAGCGCGCGAACCGGAATCTTCATCTCGCACGTCCAAATGTGATTGGCCTCATCCACGCGCGTCGCGTGCTCGAAGTGCGAATCCCAACCGGCATCGTTGAAGGGCTTTTTGTCGAGGTCGATTTCCAGATCGATCCACAGATTATTGGGCGCGACTTCGAACTCGTAGTAATGATTGAAACGTTCGGGCGCAGGATTGATGAATGCCTCCACGACATCGCGATCCCAGAGCCCCCATTTCTCCTTGTCGGCCGGCTCTCCCTCGTAGAGGTTCAGGACTGAATATTCGCAGCGGTACGCAATATAGAGATACTTCGCCGTCCATGAAGCTGCTATGCGGGTTTGCGCTCCCGAATGCTTTTTTCTGGTGACGGCATCCTCGTCAAGACTCATGAATACAGCACTCCGCCATACTCTTTTCGAGAGATCGCCGTCCGGCACAAAATCCCGGGTAGTGGATTTGGATGTGATGGTGATGTTGTTCGTATACGGATTCGGCTTTTGGGCGGAGATCATCGCGACGGGAAGCAGGAGTCCCAGGACGGCTGCGATGCAACAGGCAAAGGGCAACGAGTTCATGGCAATTCTCCACTTCTCGGCTAAGGGCTGGCGCAAGAACTACTTCACAATTGGTCTGAAAGAGAAGTCCGGTGGCGCAGGTCATCAGACCGGCGCGCCCCGGGGGTCTGATAACCCCCCGCACATGAATCCATTACGCAGACCCTAAGCACTCAGCGAGACTCAATAGATGCTTCTGGTTGGGCTTCCGGCCGTGTACCTGTCGCCGTTGAATTCATGCACGGCGTCTATCATGGCGATAATGTTTTCGATCGGCGTCTTCGCCTGGATATTGTGGACCGTATTAAAAACGAACCCTCCGTCCCGGGAAAAGATCTCGCAGCGTTCGAACACCTGGCGGCGCACGTCGTCGGGCCGCCCGAAGGGCAACACCCTCTGTGTATCGACACCGCCTCCCCAGAAGACCAACTGGTCGCCGAATGCCGACTTGAGATGACTTGCCTCCATGCCCACCGCTGAGCACTGGACGGGATTCAAAATATCGAAGCCGGCTTCGATGAAGGAGGGCATAAATCGCTCGACGGACCCGCAGCAGTGTTTGAAAGTCTTCCAGCCTGTGTGATGGTGTATCCAGTCATTCATCTTCTTGTAGTACGGGAACCACAGTTGGCGAAATGTCTCAACCGAGCAGAACGTGGAAACTTGTGTGCCGAAGTCGGTTCCACACAGGAAGACAACGTCGATCGCCTCGCCGATTCTGTCATGTATCTTCTCCAGGTTGGCGAGCGCGAATTCACATTGTTTGGAAAAAACCTGGTGGATGTAGTCCCGGCGCATGCTGGTGGAAATGTACCACTCGGCAACATCACGAATGCCCTTGGGATGCTTCAGAAAAGGGGCGGGAACGAGCGCGATGTCGCCGAAGGCAGTGCCGGGAAAGTTAGCGATGACGGCCCTGCCCGTTGCGGAAGTCTCGGCCACAGACCGTTGGATGTGTTGCAGTTCGTCTTCCGATATGGGCCCGAACTCCTCAAGGTTATCCTTCGGATCCAGCTTATCTTCATCGATCGGCTCCTGGCGCACAATGCTGTCAAAAAAGTATCCGTCTTTGGGAAACCGGCCGCTGGCGGGAGCCGACATGTCCCCCTCCGGGTAGATCAAGGTATCACCATCCTCATTGACTGAGGTCACGAACTGCTCTGAAACCAACACCTCCAGACCGTCGGGCATCCTCCAGGACTTCCAACGTTCGTTTGGAAATCCGAACAACGTTTTCCGCGGCACGACCCCGTCGACGTCAATTCCCATTGCCTCTTTCAGATCCTCGTCAATCCATCCCAGCATCTGATAAGGTTCGTGAACCTTGACCAGTCTCTGCTCGAGACCGTAGTAGTCCCGGAGGCCGCCAACGCAGCTCACGTGGATTCCGGTCACAGCCGTACCGCCAAGATCGATCGGAATCTTGTCCGGCGTCTGGTGATTCAGGGCAGCCAGAACCCGTTCCTTCTCAGTCATTGTGGTCCCCTTACCTTTGTATTAGATTGGGTTGCGACCCAACAGGCTTGATCATACGCCAACGGAGAAGATCTGCCACAGATTTCACGAATTACCCGGAGCGGCATAGCCGCAACCAAATTGGGTCCCGCGTTCCTTCGCGTCTTCGCGCCTTTGCGGTGGCTCTTTAAAAAGCCACCGCAAAGACGCTAAGGCGCGAAGACAGGCTGCCGTATCCTTGCTGAAATGGCAAGGATATGAACGTTAGTAGTACGAACCATACGATTCATAGATTGCATCGTGAAAAATTCGTGTCATTCGTGGCAGATTTCTAAACATGAGGTAACGAATGATGAATCGAAGGGAGTTCCTGGGAGCCATGGGCGGGCTTGCAGTGCAGGTCCGGTCCCCGCGCCGAATCTCGATCGAGTCCGGCCTTCAAGACAGCAGCCGGATCCGTCTCGCCCGTGCTGAACTGCTGCGAGGTTTGCACCGCCTCGGCCTCGGCACCGATGAGCGTGCCGGAACAGGCAGGGTAGGGTTCGCATTTCGACTGGATGCGACTCGCTTCAAGAATCCCGAGTCTTACTCCATCTCCGCGCGGGCGGACGGTTCCGTGACCTTTTCCGGCGCGAGCGAGCAGGCTCTTCTCTACGCAGTTTTCGACTTTCTGGAAAAGCAGGGAGCGTTCTTCGGTATCGATGGGGAGAGTTACCCGCTGGATCCGCCGCGGGAACTGATTCTGCCGAAGGACGGATATGCGTGGGATGCAACGCCGCGCTTTGCCATCCGCGGCCTCCTGCCTTGGCCCGACTTCCTCAACTGCATCACGGTCTACAACACGGAGGATTTCCAGGCATACTTCGAGTCCATGCTCCGAATGCGCTTCAACACTTTCGGCATGCACGTTTACAGCGGGGCGAGCCAGTGGGCGGAATCCTATCTGTCGTTTGAATACGGCGGGGCCGGCCATTTGGCATTTTTGGACACGACGGCCACAAACCGCTGGGGATACCTGCCGCAGAGAACATCACGCTATACGATGGGCGGAGCGGACTTCTACGCCGCTGAGGTATTCGGCTCGGATGCCACCCGGCTGGCGCGTGATCCATGGGAGATCGAGGAGCGAACGCGGGATCTCCTGAAGCGTGCCTATTCCTACGCGGAGCGGCTGGGCATCAAGACCGGCATCGGGTTTGAGCCCTACCAGATCCCGGATGAGATTGTACGTGCACTCCCTCCCGAGGCGAGAAGATATCCCACGCCCGAAAAGCCGGGTCCGCGTTTCGACATGGAGTCCGTCGCAGCGCGTGATCTGCTCGAGGAAAGACTGGGTGAGCTGCTTGAAGCCTATCCCGGAGTGGACTACGTATGGCTCTGGGAAGACGAGCAGATGAACTGGGACAGCCGCCGACGGGGCGAGCCCCTCTCCGTCACACCGTTCCTGCAGGCCCACAAGTTCCTTCAGCGCCATGCGCCCCAAAAGCGGCTGGTGGTCTCGGGATGGGGTGGAGTTGCGCGCCACTTCGAGTCGTTTCATCAGCGTCTTCCACTTGACATCATCTTTACCTGCCTGAGCGATTCGCTCGGATGGGACACCGTGCACGAAGTGTTCGGGAAGCTCGAGGGTCGCGAGCGCTGGCCTATCCCGTGGCTCGAAGACGACCCGTCGATGTGGCTTCCGCAGTTTCACGTGCATCGCTTCGAACGCGATATGAATCGGGCCCTGCAGCTGGGCTGCCAGGGACTCCTCGGCATTCACTGGCGCCACCGCATCGTCGATCCGACTGCCGGCTTCCAGGCAAGGTTCAGCTGGGATGGAAACCTCACCCCGGCGGCCCATTTCCTCGCCTATGCGAGGACACAGGCCGCAGGAGGACGCGTCGAGCGGCTTTCGCAAACTCTCCTGGAGACCGATCGCGATCGAAAGCTTCTTTCCACCTTCACAGGAGAGTTCAAGGACGGCCACGCGGTCACGCGAGAGTTTTCAGGCGACTACAACGAGGGTTTCACGTTCTGGAACGACTATGCGCCCGAGCCTGCAGTCGTGGAATCTCAGAAACAGGTTGCCGCGTCTCTCCGGGCTATCGCCGATGAGGCAGCTTCACCCGCCGAGCGGGAACGGGTGGAATACCTCGCGGGCCACGTGGAGTTCCTCGTCCCGTACGCGCAGGCCTGGGCGTACGCCCATCGCATGCACCAGATTCTGAAGGCGGCCGCCGCATTGAAGGAGGGTGAAAATATGTCGGAGGCTCGCAGCAAGGTGCGCAACGAGGCGGTCCCGCTTTGGCTCGCTCTCGCTCCCCAGGTGCGGAGCGCCATCCTCCGCTTTCAGAGCATCGTGTCCAACCGCAATGATCTCGGAGCACTGGCCTCGATGCACAATAAGTTCGTGCGTCTGGCACTCATCCGCCTGCGCCTGTCCATGAAGGAGTATCTGGAGGAGCTGCCGGCGGATGTTGAGGACACGTTTAAGCAGGTGACCCGCCCCGATCCACAGGCCAGGCCGCGGCTGTTTATCCCGACGCGCCCCAGCCTTCTGGCAAGAAACGAGCAGGCTCGCTTGACACTGGTTTCCACCGGCACGGGCAGGGTCCAGCTGCACACACGGGCATGGGGCGAAGCTCAATGGAACAAGTCGCAGGTAAGATCGGTGGCCAGAAAGACCTACGAGGCGACCCTGGGACCATTCCAAGGAAGCGCGCCCTTCGTCGAGTACTTCGTCTCGTGCGGAGACCAGAACTCGCCCACCTACATCGTCACCTTGGTATGATGCCACTCTTTGCGTTCCCTCGCCCGGATTATTCATGAGCAGGCTGACGAAACCTGCGCAAATTCTTTGCACAGTTGCTATTCTTCATGAATTATCCGGGTTAGGGATAGGCTAGAGTTCTTCACATCTTGGCGGTGAGCTCTTAA
>DASQID010000191.1:0-4149 GCA_035631775.1 Acidobacteriota bacterium | reverse complement strand
CGCGCTGGGCACCGAAGAGGATTCTCAAGAGCCATGAACGCTCTGCTCCGCCCTTGGGGATTCCACGGGTCACAGACTCGCTCTGTCCGAAATGCGTGCCTGAGGTGAGAAATGCAATCATCCGGGGACAGGAAGACCTCTCGCTGCTGGTAAACGGCAATCCAGGCGAGATTAAAGCCCAACTGCTCGAGGAAGACGGGCGCATACTGATGCGCAAGGTGTGTGAAAAGCACGGGCCTTTCGAAGATGTCATTTCCACGAATCCTGCCTTCACACGGCGGATTGAAAGCCTGTTTTTCGGCCGCGATTTCCGCTCCGCCGAAGACGAGGGCGTACACCGCCACGGCTCCTCCACGATCAAGTACGGACGCGGAGCCGTACTCACGGTTGACCTGACCAACCGCTGTAACATGATGTGCAATCCGTGCTTCATGGATGCCAATCAGGTCGGCTACGTCCACGAACCGGAGTTTGAGGATATCAAGGCCATTTTTGACCGCGCCGTCTCATTCAAGCCGCGGCGGCAGATCATCATCCTTCTATCCGGTGGTGAGCCGACGCTCTCTCCATACTTTCTCGATGCGGTTGCCTACGCCAAGAAGGTCGGTTTTTATCGTGTGATCGCCGCGACAAATGGGATTCGCTTCGCTCAGAGCGAGGAGTTTACACGCAAGGCACACGAAGCGGGGCTGCATGGCGCTTATCTTCAGTTTGACGGCACCACCAACGAGAAGAATCAGCACCGAGGTGTCGGGAATCTTTTCGATGTGAAACTTCAGGCCATTGAGAATATGGCCAAGGTCGGGATGAAGACCACTCTGGTCACCACGATCGTCAATTCGGTGAACAATGACATGGTCGGTCCCATCGTGGATTTTGCGGTTCGGAACATTGACAAGATCCAAACCATTGCCTTTCAGCCGGTGTCATTCACAGGCCGCGACGAAGAGATTGACGATCAGACTCGGTATGCACAGCGCTATACACTCACCGAAATGGTGGAGGACCTGGAAACCCAGATGAAGGGGGGCTGGGAGCCGATGAGAGACTGGTTCCCACTGTCGTCGTACAGCGCCTTTACCAGTGTCATGGACATACTCCAGGGTCCTGAAGCCCCTTGGGGCTGGAGTGCCTGTAACTGCCATCCCAACTGCGGCATTTTCAGCCTTCTTGTAGTCAACCGGCGGACTCACGCGTGGGCGCCGCTGTTCAGATTCTTCGATTATGAGAACTTCATTCGCGACGTGGCGGTGATTACCGATACCGCCCGCGGCAGAGCACTGACTGCCGCCCAGTTGGCTCTCTCAATCCTGCGCAACTACCGGGCCGACAAGGCGCCACAGGGCTTTCCCATCTCCCAGCTGATAAATCTCTTCAAGCCGTCATCCGACCGATCGGACAGCGACCGGAATGACCGGATGAAGACCAGGAAGGAGCAGGACGACTGGCGTGTGCTGTGCGTCGAGGGTATGTGGTTTCAGGATCTATGGAACTATGATTTCAGGCGCACCGAGATGTGCGTCATCCCCTATGGAACACAGGAGGGGGAAATCTCGTTCTGTGCGTACAATACCGGTGTGGGGTGGCGCCAGATTATAGAGAGCATGCACCAGACCGCTTCCCTTGGCGAATGGCATAAAACCAAGGGAAGGCACGAGATCTTTGCAAAGGGGAAGCGGGTGCAGCTTCCCACTGTTTCGCACCATCTCGAGCTTCCCGTGATCCAAGGTTCCTCGACCGGCGGCGGCTGCTGCGGAAACACAAATCCGGCGATATTGGACAAGGACAGGGAGATCCTGACTGCGATCAAGACCAACGGCTAGCGGACGGCCGTGGGCTGATCCACGATTTCGAAAGACGCAGGTCTCCACGGCCTGCGTCTTTTTGTTTAAGAGGCCGTCTAGCTTTCTTGAGGTTCTTCGAGGCTTTGAGTCTTGGAGGCGGCTTCTCAGAAAAGCCACCTCCGACTCTCGAAGACTCAAAGGAACAGAGTGAATCGTCCGGACATGACTTATACCATATCGGAAATGGCTGCACTGCTCGGGCTCCCCTTCCAGGGGGAAGGGAGCAGGCAACTGGTTCGGGTTTCTAAGTGGGATGCAGCAGATGTCGGTTCTCTCGTGTTTTTGGAGAGCCGCGAAAGGCAGGTGCAAATCCCGGAAACCCTCCAATGTGCCTGTATCCTGGCTCCGCGGGAGCTCGTACCGCCTGGCATTAATGCGATTTTCTCCGAACGACCCAAGCTGGACTTTGCGCGTGCCGGCGCACTCCTAAGTCCACGTCCATGCGGCAAAGGGCTGCGCGATCCGACGTCTGTTATATCTCAGACTGCCAGGATTGAAGAGGGAGTGGACATCGGACCCCACGTTACCGTCGGCGAGGGCGCCAGAATTGGTAGAGGTTCGATTCTGCAAGCGGGCGTCGTGGTCGGAGATGGATGCATCATTGGCCAGCAATGCTTCCTGTATCCGCGCGTAGTCCTTTATCCGGGAGCGGAACTGCGGAACCGCGTCATTCTTCACTCGGGTGTTATCGTAGGAGGCGATGGCTTCGGTTATGTCTTTGACGGCAAGACCCAGGTCAAGTTCCCCCAGATCGGCCTCGTCCTCGTGGAGGACGATGTCGAAATCGGCTGCAACACAACACTGGATCGGGGTTCGCTCGGGACGACGCGGATCGGCGCCGGCACAAAGATCGACAATCTCGTTCAGATCGCGCACAACGTGCAGATAGGGCAGGGTGTGGTCATAGCAGCCCAAACCGGGATTTCGGGGAGCACCGTCATCGAGGACTATGCTGTGATCGGCGGACAAGTGGGCTTCGGAGATCATGCCCGGGTTCAGAAGGGAGCGGTGATTGGTTCCAAGGCAGGTGTTCTGCCGGGAAAAATCGTGCGCAGTGGAGACGTTTACTGGGGTGTTCCCGTTCGGCCGCTCCGCGAATACAAGCGGCTGAACGCCCTGTTCGGAAGGCTTCCTGAGATGAAAGAGGATATCGACACACTTAAGGAACAGATCGCTCAGCTGCAGGCGGAGCTTCGAAAACTGGAACCGCGCTGACATGAGTTTCATTGAAGTCCAGAACCTGCGCAAGGAATTCCGCGTCTTCCGGCACCGCGAGGGCGTCTGGGGTGCCTTTAAGGATCTCTTCCACCGGAAATACCAGACACTCGCGGCTGTGGACGGCATCAACCTCTCGGTGGACCGCGGCGAGTTTATCGGCTACATCGGTCCGAACGGGGCGGGCAAGTCCACCACCATCAAAATGCTGACGGGAATTCTCATGCCCTCCTCGGGGGTGATAAGCGCGAATGGCTTTCGACCTTACCACGACCGCACTCGCTACACGAAAAGCATCGGTGTTGTATTCGGCCAACGTACTCAACTCTGGTGGGATATCGCGGTTATCGAGAGCTTCAAGCTGCTCCGCCGGATATACGACGTTTCGGAGAATGATTTTAGCGAGCGGATGGGTATATTTCGTGAGCTTCTTGGCTTGGATGAGTTTCTCCACTCGCCGGTCCGCAAGTTGAGCCTTGGCCAACGGATGCGTTGCGACATTGCCGCTGCGCTCCTTCACTACCCTCGCATTCTGTTTCTTGATGAGCCGACGATCGGACTGGATGTGGTCGCAAAGGATCGGATCCGCGAGTTTCTCAAGGAGATCAACCGCTCCCTGAATACGACGATTTTCCTGACCACGCACGATCTCTCCGACATCGAAGAACTCTGCCGCCGGATCATCATCATCGACCACGGCAGGTTGATATATGACGGGACGCTCGAGGAACTGCGGCGGCGCTTCGGCCGAATCAACCAGATCAACGTTCACTTGGAAGACCGCCGGGGAGCCTTGAGCCTCGATCGATCTTTCGGGAACGGAAACGGCGTCCAATGGGAACACGTGGATGATCTGACTTACCGGATCCGATACGATCGTGAACAGGTCTCTTCAGCGGAAATTATCCGCAAAATCGTGAACGAGGTTCCCGTCCGCGATATTTACATCGAGGCGCAGCCGATCGAGGAAATCATTAAGAGAATCTACAACGAAGGCCTTGGTATGCCATAGGCCTTGCTCAAACAGAACTGTTCGGAATTACTCCATGCAGCATGGCCTCAAGCAAAGCAGTTTGGCGTTCCTTCGCGT
>DASQID010000190.1:0-2353 GCA_035631775.1 Acidobacteriota bacterium | reverse complement strand
CCACCGCAAAGACGCCAAGACTCAAAGGAACGCGGGGCACCAACTTGGTTGCGGCTGTGCCGCTCCGGGTAATTCGTGACGGTAGACTTTCCCTCGTAAACCTTTCCCGAGGAGATCCGTATCAAGACGTATGCATTTCGTTGAAGGTGCGATTATCGCTCTGGAAGCCCTGTGGGCGAACAAACTGAGAACGTTCCTGACCCTTCTGGGCAACATCGTAGGGGTGATGTCTGTCATCGCGGTGGTAAGCATCATCGATGGGATGAACTCCTACATGCGGACGGAGGTGGCCAGCGAGGGGTCGGGAGTCTTCCGGGTGCAGCAGGTTAACGAACTGGACATTCTCTCAGACTTCGAGAAGTTCCTTAAGTCTCTACACAATCCGAAGATTACTATTTTTGACGTAGCCCAACTGCGCGAGCGGGTAACCTTGGCGGATTACATGGATGTCAGTCAAGGTGCCAGCACGGACGTGCGCTATCAGCGGCACTTCATCAAGTCGGTAGGAATTCAGGGACGTACGGAGAACTATCCTCTGCTCGGCAGGTGGGAACTGAAAGACGGCAGACACTTCACGGCTCACGAGGTCCAACATGCAGCCCCCGTTGCGGTGGTCGGGTTCGACATCGCGGATCGGATGTTTCCGGACGCCGATCCGCTTGGGAAGACGATCAAGCTTGCAGGCATCGACTTCAATATTGTCGGCGTGCTTCAGAAGAGGGGAGGGGTGCTTGGAGGCAACCCAAACCTGACGGTCGTGATACCGGTCACGTCGCTTCAAAAGATCTTCGGCACCCACAACTCGGTGACGATCTCGATCAAGTCGGCAAACCTTGAACAGACGCGGGAATGTATCGACCAGGTCCGCCTGATCATGCGCGGCCTGCGGCATCTCGGCCCGAAGCGCGAGGACAATTTCGCGATTGTCACGTCCGACAACCTGCTGTCCCTCTGGGACAGCATCAGCAAGGGGATCTTTGCGGCGTTAATCGGGATTGTGTCCATCAGTCTCGTCGTGGGCGGCATTGTCATAATGAACATAATGCTCGTCTCGGTTACGGAGAGGACGCGCGAAATAGGCATCCGGAAGGCCGTGGGGGCGACCCGCCTGAACGTACTCTGGCAATTCCTGGTGGAAGCGATCACGCTCTCCAGTGTCGGCGGAATTCTTGGAATCCTCTTTGGCTTCGGCACCGCCGCACTGGTGGCTTATTTCTCGCCTTTGCCCTACGCCATCAAACTCTGGTCCATTTTCGCCGGTTTGGGCGTCACCTTTGCGGTGGGAGTCTTTTTCGGCGCCTACCCGGCCTTACAGGCCGCCAGGCTCGATCCCATCGAGGCACTGCGCTATGAGTAAGGAACGCGGCAAGGCTCTGATATTTGAGAACCTGTCCATCGCACTCGACGTGTTGAGCACGCACAAGATGCGCAGCGGCCTTATCGTCCTGGGTGTGTCCATTGGCGTGGCCTCACTGATGGGAATGGTCTCAATCCTGCTCGGGTTAGGCCAAAAGATAACCGGCGAAATCACCGCCTCGGAAAGATCATCCCTGACCGTCATGAAGTACGATTTCCTGGTAGGGGGATTCGACGAGGCAGCGCTTCACCGCAAGGAAATTTCCGAGGAGAACGTGCGGGCCCTGCGCGAAGGCTGCACTCTCGTGCAGGACATATCCTACATGATTCAGCCTCAGGGGAGGCCGCCGTACACGCTGAGGTACAAAGACGAGAAGAGCCGAATGATATCCGTCTTCGGCACACAGCCATCGCTTTTTAACGTCTGGAGCCTGGGGGTGGAGCAGGGCCGGATGTTTACCAACGAGGAGGTTTCCCGTCGTGCGAAGGTCGTCGTGCTCGGCCACAGCCCGCGCCGCGACCTCTTTCCCGCCTTGGATCCGATCGGCAAGACAATCAAGGTCGGCGACGAGAATTTCCTGGTTGTCGGAACTCTGGCGGCACGTAACACACTATTCGGCAGTTTTGCCGACAATTTCGCCGTGATCCCCTACTCTACCTATCTCACCACTTTCTGGCGGCAACACGATCTGCGCCGGGCAATGATGGCAGTCAGATCGGACGTGAGCGTGGATGCGGCAAAAGACGAAGTCATCAAGGTACTTCGCGTCAGCCGCAAGCTCAAGGCGAACCAGGACAACGACTTCGCCGTGACATCCTCGGATGCTGTCGTCGAATTCATCAACAAGATCACCGCGCCCATTGCCTTAATCCTCGCCACGATTTCATCCATTGGCCTACTCGTCGGCGGGATCGGCGTGATGAACATGATGCTTGTTTCCGTGACCGAACGAACCGGCGAAATCGGCATTCGAAAAGCCGTGGGAGCAAAAAGGCA
>DASQID010000189.1:0-10446 GCA_035631775.1 Acidobacteriota bacterium | reverse complement strand
CACTTCCATTTCTTCAACGGAATTGATGCTGGGAGAGACTCTGGCGGGAGCTCGCTTGCGCGACGTCCGCAGCATACTTCGCTTCCTGCGAGACCGCTCGGACCTCAATGGCGGTCGGATTGCGGTTTGGGGCGATTCGTTTGCTCCCGCAAACTCCCGGAACCGGGATTTGAGGATTCCACTCGGAATCCCGGAGGCACCGGTACTCGCCGAGCCGGTCGGCGGCTTGCTGGCGTTGTTGTCTGCCCTTTTTGAGCAAGACGTAAGAACTGTCTATGCGCGGGGCGGCCTGACTAGTTTCCAGTCGGTCTTGCAGATTCAGTTCTGTTATCTGCCGCATGACGTGATTATTCCAGGTGTATTGACTGTCGGTGATTTATGCGGCGTGGCCGCTGCCCTGGCGCCACGGCCGTTGAGGTTGGAGGGGTTGGTCGATGGTCTGAACCGTCGAGCCGAACTGAAGGACGTGGAGGCCGAATACGAGCCGGCCCGCAAGGCATACGCGCTCGCCGGCTCACCCAGAAACCTGGTCGTGAGTGGTCCAGCCGATGACTCTGCAGTCGCCCGCTGGATATTAGATAGCCTGTCGGCAAGGTAGCCAGCTTCAACCGTTTTCCCGTCACTGTCTTCTCCCTTGCCGTCCTCCAGGGCTTGGGTGTAATACATGACGACATAAGTGCGCAGCACAAACATCGAACCGCGAAGACCTAGAAGTCCTCGAAGATGCGGACGTGAACGAGCATCGGCATTCAGGGCTGGCGCAAGAATAACTTCACATTTGGGCTGAAGAAAAGCCCTGTGGCGCGGGTCATCAGACCCGCGCGCGTCGGGCCATGGACCGCGACCGGGGGGTCTGATGACCCCCCGCACATGAATCCCCATATTTCTGGGCGAACCCTTAGAGGTCTTCGCGGTTCAAAAACAGGCTACGACTTACATCGTCATATTTATGTTGGGCGGTCATAGCATCCCAGGACCCACTCCTTCCGGCATCAACTTCACTGAGGTGCGTCAGATGCGCAAACTCACAATCAGTGTTCTCGTTCTTACGCTGTGCCTCACTTCGAAAGTGGCTCCCCTATCCTCCCGTCAGGCAAACTTGCCGCAGAACGGCCATGGAGCAGAGGTGAGTAAGACCGTGCTTTCGAACGGTACAATTCTGTTGAATGGGCGGCCATTTCCAATGGTCATGGACGCGGGAACCGATTGCTTCACGCCTCAAGACTACGACCTGGTAATGGGCAGCAAGGATGCATTCGGCGCCAATACCTGGTGGTTTCAGTATGCCATGCGGCATATGAAGTCGGAGACGGAAGGCGACTTTGAAGGCCTGGCGCGGGCGCTGGACTTTTTTGACAAGACCGGAATCAAGGTCAATCTTTATCTCCGTGCCGAATATAGAGACCTGCCGGAGTGGTTCTACCGGAACAATCATGACTACCGGATGTTGGACCCTGCCGGAAAACCCGTGGGGCAGCAGATCTGTTTACAGCATGAGGGATTCCGCCGCCTGGTGGATCAATACCTTCGCCGCGCGGTGCGAGTAGCCAGGTCCAAGCCGAGTCTGCTCATGTATTCCATCTATGACGAGTTCTGTATACGCGGCTGGGGATGCTTTTGTCCGCGCTGCATCGGCAAGTACCGCACCTGGCTTCAATCGGAATATCAGAGTCTGCGGAAACTGAACGATGCCTGGAAATCCAGCTACGGTTCCTGGGAACAGATTGATGCACCGCGCACCCAGTCGTTTGATCGGAACTACCGGGATTGGCAACAGTATCGCCTGAAGGTGCTCGAGGATTTTGGCAGCCTTTACTACCGGGCGGTAAAGGAGGAAGACCCGGATCATCTGGTCTGGATTGACATCAATATGGACCTCTACGGCTACACCTGGCAGCGGCTCTGTGTCTGGTGGAAGCTGACCTCCATTTTTGACGCATTCAATCTCGGGCCCGACTCCATCGCCGATGCCGGTGCCATCCGGACCGCCATGAACCGCGCCATCCGCGACAATTATGCCAAGGCTGCCACTTGGCATCTCGGGATCTCCCATACGGATTTCACCGGGCGGCCCGAGCTGTACTCCCTCCTTTTTGAGTCCAACCACGGAGGGTTGGTGTGGTGGTATTCCTTTTGGGACACTCTCCAGTCAGATCAGGCCTGGGGAGTGGGGAACGAAGCGGAAACGCCACTCCGAGCCAATTGGTTCGCGGCCCGCGAGGTGAATTACATGGTGCGGTACCTGGATGATCTTTACACGAATACCAGGCCTGTCCGCGGAGAAGTAGGAGTTTTCGTGAGTGGAACGACGGATATGCTGCGCAGTCTCACGGCGCACCAGGTCATGCAAAGCGAGGACCCGCTCAATCTCGGCGGGCTTTGTCAGATACTGAGGGACCTGAACATTCCCTACGAGGCCATCGGCGAAGATCAACTCGGCCAGCTTGGTTCGTTTAAGGCAATCCTTCTGGGTCAGTTCTCGATGTGTGCGGATCAGGCTACGATTGATGCAATCCGTCAATATGTGCGCGGCGGGGGCATGCTGCTTGTCACCAACTACGCTTTCAGTGCCGACGCCAACGGCCTGGAAGCCGCCAATCCGGCCTGGGGTATGGATGAGTTGTGGGGAAGTACGGGGCAGATCAACGATCAGACCACAGAAGGTCGAATCACCGCATCAGGCGCGCAGTCCGGTACCCTTCAGGAGTCTATTCGCGGCCTGAGTTTTCCCACCCTCGGAGGGGTGGCGCGACGGAAAATGGGAACAGCCCTGGTCATCGCCAGATTTCAGGATGGAACGCCTGCCATCACGCTGAATCGGTACGGGAAAGGACAGGTCCTGTTCATCGGGACCAATGCGGGCGAAGCCTACAATACGGGTCATTTCCTGGAGATGGGAAGCCTCCCGCCCGGGGTGAAGACTCGCCTCGATGCCCAGACTTACAGACAGCTTGCCGGTCGTTTTAAAGGATGGCGGAATTACGCCGTCCTGGTGAGGAGCACTTTGCAGGAGGCCGGAATCAGAAGTCCGGTGAGGGTCAGCGCTGGAGGCCGGTCCGAACTAACAGGTATGGCGCGCGTGAGTCTGCAGGAGGAACGCAATACGGCAGGCCCTGCCTACCATTTGCTCGTGGTCACCCTGGAACCGATCCATCACGCGGAGGCGAAGATTCAGAGGAGACCGAACGAATTTTTGAAACCCGAAGAACGCACGATGGAGAATCTCAGCCTGACGGCTGGGATTCCCCATCCGGAACGCGTAAAGGCCGTTTATCGAATTCCGCCGATCGGATATGAAATGGGGAAGATCGAGGTTCTGCCGGAGAAGCTTCCGTTTGAGGTACGGCAAGGGGAGATATGGCTGACAATCCCCAAAATCTCGGAGGTGGCCTGCATCCTTGTGGCGCAGGATGCGCGTCCCCTGGTAGGAGTAAAATCCGACCATATCAGCGCGGAAGACGGCAAGCCGACCCGCGTGCTCGTGACGGTCGACAACGCCGCCGGCCTGCTGCTCTCAGGGGGGATCACCTTCCCGACCGGTTTTAACGCAGTGCCGGCGGAAGCGAAAGATGTGCACTTTGAAGGACTGAAACCGGGGGGACATCACGAATGCGAATTCGCGGTCACGACGCCCTCTCCCATTGAGAGGAACCGTACCTTCCAGGCAATCGTGAATTACCGGCTGGAGGATGGCAGGACAGGCACCTCCCGATCCTATCCCATCACCAGCCGTACCGACGAACGGATCGCACGGGGTTGGGTGAAACGCGTGGAAGCCGACATGGCCGAATCAGCCCAACCGCCCACGCCCTACGGCCCTCTCTACGAACAAGCCCTGCAGCAGCGAGAACTGGTCTATGCGGCATATAACAGCGGCGCCTATGCCGACGTCGTCCGGCTCGCTCGAGAGCATGGGCGATTGTGCGCCCAAATCAAGGAGCGAAGGAAGCCAAAATCCAACTAACCTCGATTGACTCGGTTGCATCCGCCGCCCCCGATTGGAGAGTTGAGGGGCGGAGCCACCTTTTACTTTACAACACAAAGTACTTTGTGATATGTTCGACGCTGCTTAGAGTCGCATAACTCCCAGCGGAGGAACAATGACAATCCAGACCGAACCGACCCTGACTTCTCCCGCTCTGAAAGAGCATTCCCCAAAGCATTACTCCATCGTCCTTAAGATGGGCGCCATCATCCTTCTTGGGCTGCTGCTCCTGATCCCGCTAAGCATGGTGAACTCACTGCTGAGTGAAAGGCTGGCACGCCGGGATGATGCGGTGAAGGAAATCACCTCGACGTGGGGTAACGCACAGGTCATTTTCGGTCCCGTCTTGATCGTGCCCTACAATTTCATCCGGAAATCCTTCAAGGACCAAATCGTGAACGGCCTGGTAGAGCGGGTTGAAGTCAGCGAGACCGCCCAGGCTCGGGCTTATTTTCTTCCGGCAACACTCAAGATTGACGCTCACCTCACTCCCAGCCTCCTTCACCGAGGCATCTACGAGGCGGTGGCATACAGCGGAACCACCAAGATTACAGGCAGATTTGACCGTCCTGCTTTTGCTGAATTCCAGGTAAATCCTCAGCAGATACTGTGGGAGGATGCCGAACTCGCCATTTCCATCACCGACCTGCGCGGTGCCAAGGAGTCGATGCAGGTCAAACTGGGTGATATCCTCATCCCCCTGAAACCCGGCGCCCGGCTTGCAGGCTTTGCCGGCGGCGTTTACGCCCGGGTCAAAGGACTGGAGTTGCAGACTGGAACCATTCCTTTCGAAATGGCGCTGACCTTCAATGGGAGCCGTTCGTTGCGGTTTGTGCCTGTTGGCGCGAATAACGATGTGCAACTAGCGTCGGCCTGGCCGGATCCTGGCTTCCAAGGGGCCTTTCTGCCGACGGAACGAAGAGTGGGACCCGATGGGTTCGATGCACACTGGCAGGTGTCGTATTACGGCCGGTCCTATCCACAGCAATGGACCGACACCAATCCCGTTATGGGCAACGCGGTAATGGAATCAGTGTTCGGCGTGGATTTAGTCACCGTCGTGGATTCCTACAGGTTCGTGGAGCGCTCCGTCAAGTACGGCATCCTGCTGATCGCCCTGATGTTCACAGCGTTCTTTCTCTTCGAGGTAATGACCGCCGTACGCATCCACCCCTTCCAATACACCCTCGTGGGGATCGCGCTCTGCCTCTTCTACCTGGCCCTGCTGGCTCTGTCTGAAGTGATCTCGTTTGGCCCGGCCTACTGGACCGGAGCCGCGGCGGCCACGATAATGATCTCACTGTACAGCGCCAAGGCACTGCGCGGAGGACGCCGTGCCGGGGTGGTTGCCGCAGGGCTGTCGGCGGTCTATGCCTTTATGTTCGTCATCCTGCGTCTCCAGGATTACTCACTGCTCATCGGCACGGCGGGCCTGTTCCTCGTGTTGGGCATCGTGATGTATGTGACTCGAAACTTGGACTGGTACTCGCGCGATTACCGGTGAGTCCACCGGAGACTGCTCTCAATTGGAGCAGGACTTGTTCAGGTTGCGCGCACCAGGCCAGAGGAGCCGATTCCGTTCTCACTTGTAGGTTCCTGGCCCGTTTTGCACAACGGGGAACGCGGTAAACTCTTGTCCGACCGCTATGTCATAGTACGGCATGTACTCGAACGCCTTTGACGACCACGCCTCGTCCTCCCGGAGCCCCCAGTACCCCTTTTCGATGCCGATTTGAAAATGAAGAGGTTTTCCCTCCACCGGAATCAGCCACTTGCCCGGCTGAGATGGATCATTCAAGATGCGAATGGTGTTTTCGAAATTTGATTTGCCTGTGAGGCCCAGCAACAGGGGCCCGTATTCCAGCGAATATCTGGAATAGCCCGGCACCTGGTCGTAACCTTCATACCGATTCATGCGAAATTCCATCGCCAGATTGAACGAGACCTGATCTCCCGCCTTCCATTCCCGCTCGATGTGACAGTAGCTTCCGGGAATTCCCGCGTAGAACGCCTTTCCATTCAGGCAAATCTCCGGCGCCCGCGTGGTCCAAGAGGGAATGCGCAGACTCAGTCTGAACGTTACAGGCGATGCAGACTCCACTCTCAATGTCACATTCCCAACCTCGGGCAATTGGGTCATTGTGATGAGTTTCAACCTGGTATCTCCCCGTTGCCAGGAAATTTCGGACGGTGCGTACATGTCCACATAGATCCCGGCCGGAGAAAGGGAATAGAGATATTCCGGAAGTGAACCGTAGAGCCTGGTTCCTTGTCCTTCACAGCATGTGCCCTGAGGTGGAGAGATAGGCTCATCTTTTTTTCCGTCGAGCACCGTGTGATAACTGATACCGCTGTCTTTGACCTGGTTTCCGATGCTTGCATTGTAAATCGACTTTTCAATCTCGTTCACGAACTTCTCGTTCTCGGGGAACAGGAGGTGCAGGCGCTGATTGAGTTTGACCCAGAACACTGCGCAACAGAGTTCACCGGAGCGGCTGTGAGCCCCGAGCTGGTAGGACTTGGGCGGGTAGCGGCGTCGTTCGCATAACGCCCAGGATCCCCCGGGCATCTCCCATTTGTCTCGCAGCATCTCCCATGCATTGAGAACCGCCTGCAGGTATTTCACTTCGCCGGTGATGCGATAGAGATCAAGGTAGGCCTCGAACGCAGTGATCTCATAGCAATGGGATTCTGGACGGTCGTAGATGGCTTTGTCATCACCGGCCAGGAGTTGTTCGAGCCACCAGTCCTCCTGATAGTGATCGAGAATCAGGTTCAGGTCGTCAGCCTTGCCGAGGGGAGAAAGATACATGCGTGTGGAGGAGATCATGCCCTGATAAGGAATCCAGTGATCGGGTATGAATCCGCGTTTCTTGTCTACAACCTGCGAAAGGTATTCACAGTGGTTAAACCAGTCCAGATGCTCCCGAATCAACTGCAGAGCCCTGCCGTTGCCTGCCACAGCTGTGTCGATGAGGCCGTGGGTGATCCAGGAGCGGACATAGTTGGCGTTTTCGCGCAGCGCCGTGTCCTTCTCCGGGTAGGCCATGAGAAATCCATCGGACTGTCGGCAGGTGTCGATCCCGGCGACCAGAGCGTTCATGCGCCGTCTCAGCTCCTGATTTTCCTCCCACCTCAGCGCATTGCCGCTTCCCATCAGGAACAGGCCGGCGACGGATCCAGTCACTTTCGGGCCACCCTTGTCCCAGTTAAAAGGCCTGCCGGGAGGATTCTGTCTGCCGGCACGTTCGCGAAACACATAGAGCAGGTCATCCTCGGCAAAATTGCCGAGCAGGTATCTGACGTTGTTGTCGTAGACCCGTTTCAGCACTCCCCCGGTAAGGTGGACCCCGCTCGCCGGCGTCCGCAGCTGAAAGGGGATTGCCACCGGGTTTCCCGACTGACAGGGAACTGGAGCGACTGCTGCGGCTGCAACACTTATCACCAGGAAGACACCGACCCAACTACTTTGCATACGCCTCCAAGGCCTCCAACACTCAAATCGTCTATGGGGTTGACCACATGCATTGTTGGTCCGATCTTCGAGATCATTCTATGTCAATCTTCCGCCGGGCAGGCTGTTATTTGCTGGAACTCACGACGTCTGGTTAACCGGAGCGTCATGTGATTCGGACATCAGCCCGGACGAAGAACCAACCGATTCGAGCCAGTCCGGTGTGGAGGCCGTCGCCTGGTACGTACTTTTCACGGGCGGTGAATTTTGTCCGGCGGCCTGTTATGCTGGCACTCAACACTTTGCAATTACGAGGCCACCACGATTCGTTATGGAGTGGTTATGATTCGACGGATTCCAGTTCTGGTCGCCGTCCTGACTGTGTGCGCCTGCACTGCACAGGACAATGTTGCACGCATGGAGCAGGTGGTCCAGGCTTACGTGTCTGCAAATCAGTTCATGGGTACAGTGCTCGTCGCACGGGACGGCAGCGTCCTGCTCGACAAAGGCTACGGTTCTGCTAACCTCGAGTGGAACGTCCCGAACACAGCCGAAACCAAATTCCGTCTGGGTTCCGTGACCAAGCAGTTTACCGCGGCCTGCATACTCCTGCTGGAAGAGCGCGGGAAGCTGCGGGTGGATGATCCTGTGAAGAGATACATGTCCGATGCACCCGCTGCATGGGAGAAAGTGACCTTTTTTCACCTGCTGACGCACACGTCCGGCATTCCGAGTTTCACGAACTTTCCCGATTACCGATCTACCGAAGCCTTCCCAACGACGCCGGAGAAGCTGGTCGCCCGGTTTCTCGACAAGCCGCTCGAGTTTGAACCCGGCGACAAGTGGAGCTACAGCAACTCCGGTTACGCATTGCTCGGCTACTTCATCGAGAAGATCAGCGGTCAGAGGTACGCGGATTTCGTTCAGGAAAACATCTTCAAGCCGTTGGGGATGACCGAATCCGGCTACGATTCAAACGCTGCGATCATCGAGCATCGTGCTTCCGGTTATGCGCGTGGTCCCAAGGGTCCTGTGAATGCCGGCTATATCGACATGAGTATCCCATTTGCGGCGGGCGCACTCTATTCGACCACCCGGGACCTGCTGCGCTGGGAGCAAGGACTCTTTGGTGGAAAGCTGCTGAGACCGGAATCGCTGCAAAAGATGACCACGCCTTTCAAGAGCGATTATGCTTTCGGGCTTGGCGTGCGCATCGTGAGTGGTCGCAAGGTCATTGATCACGGCGGTGGGATCGAGGGTTTCAATACGCACCTGGCATATTATCCCGAATCAAAGGTGGTTGTGGCGGTACTTGCGAATCTCAATGGAAATGCCCCCAGCGAGATTGCCTCCAAGCTGGGAGCGGTGGTTCACGGTGAGAACATCACACTGCCGACGGAGCGGAAGGAGATCTCGGTTTCACCGAAGATTCTCACGGACTATGCCGGAACCTACGAGGTATCGCGGCAATTCCAGATTGTGATTACCGTTGAGGACAACCGGCTCATGACGCAGGCTACGGGGCAGCCCAAGTACCCACTGTTTGCGGAGTCGGAGTCGAAGTTCTTCCTCAAGGTCGTGGATGCAACCGTGGAGTTCGTCAGAAACGACAAAGGCCACGTCACTCACCTGGTCCTGCATCAAGGAGGCAGGGATACGCTCGCGCTTCGTAAGTAAACCTTGGCGTCATATCGAGGAGTTTATGAGAGCTCTCTGCAAAGACGCAGAGGAACGCAAGAGTTGTTGCAGCGGGCTGACAGAAGACGATCCGGGGCCACTGGCTGGCGCCCCCCCCGGGGCGCTTTCGGCGCAATAAAGCAGTTTCGCGACAGAAACTAGCATTGGAGGGATGACAATTTGGAGCGCCTCCGGTTGCCGACTTATTTTTTGCTCGCCGGTCTCATGATTTCTCTCCCGCTGAGGCCGCTCGCGGCAGGCCCTCAGATTCGATCCCGGGGAGGCGAGCTCTGGGTGACGGACTGGGATGGGTTTCTGGCGAGGGTTCGCAAAAAGGCTGTCGCATACACGGATGAACTGCCCAATTTTATCTGCACTCAGACTGTGCGCCGCTACGCCACTCTCAGCACCGATGACAGGAGAATTCTCGATGAAATTGTGGCGGAGGTGTCGTTTTTTGAGAAGAAAGAGCGCCACAGGATTGTCAGCGTGGGGAACAAGCCGCAGCCGGAGGGCACGGAGGAAGTCAGCCTTGGCATGACGTCGATAGGGGAGTTCGGAACCTCGCTGGCCCTCCTGTTTGATCCTTATGTCAGAGCCTCGTTTAAGTTCGCCGGGATCAGTTCGCTCCGCGGTCGCAAGACTGTGTGCATCAGATTCGAAGTATCCGAACGCACCTCGCGCAACGTGATCTCGATCGGGACAGAATCGGTGACGGTGGCCTATCGCGGACAATGCTGGGTGGAACCAAATTCGTATCAGTTGATGCGATTGCATAGCGTTGCGGTCAGGATCCCCGGGACATTTCCTATTACCCAATCCGAGAGCGTGACGGACTATGACATGGTGGACATCGCGGGGCGCCAATACTGGCTGCCGGTGACGTCCACGGTGCGGATGGTGGCTCAGAACGACGAGCATCGCAAAGCCCACGACCTTTATCGCTCTATCATGGGTGTTCCGAGTCCATCGAACTATTTCCCCGCAAGAATGGAAGCCCGAAATCTCATCACATATTCGAAATACTGTAAGTTTGAATCAAAGGTGAAGATAACCTATTGAGGGATGTGCATTCGCGTTATGCGCCTGCCTCTGCGTCCTCTGCGGGCGACTCGTGCGCTTAAATGGTATCCTAGACACAGAACTTACTAACGTCGTCATCATTCGTAGGGGATCGATGGCGCCAGTTCCCGATCCAAGAGCTCGCTCAAGAATAACTTCACATTCTGCTGCTGGCCTGCGGGCCGCAGCCTGAAGGGGCGCGGCGGCGGGCGGGCATCTGCTTCGTTGCCGCTCCTCGACGATATACACCGATATCGCCTGCGTCGCG
>DASQID010000188.1:0-5408 GCA_035631775.1 Acidobacteriota bacterium | reverse complement strand
TCTCGCGACGAGGGACTCGAGGCAGAGGGAGCGGATCCGGGAAGTCCTCGACCGACTGCAGAAAAAGCTGCCATCTTTCGGGCCTGTTACGGAAAGTTCCGTGGACCTCTACCCGATCCATCCGCATGTCTTCAATGCGTTGTTTCAGCTGCGTTCTGCGTTGCCCGGATTTTCGCCGCTCCGCTTTCTACAGGAGGAGATTCCCCTCGTACTCGCGAGACCCGAGGAGCAATTGGTTACGCCGGATTGCCTGTTCGACTACATTACCCCAAGACTCCGCGGACTCGAAAGATTTAGCCACTTGTTGGCCGCTTACGAGAGCTTCCGGACCACGGTCCTGCCACGCTTTAAGTCAATCGTCCGTGACAAGGTTGAGTCCCTCCTGAAGGCGATTGCTTTTGCGACCGTTTCCGACGCGGGACCGGTGGATGTCAAGACACTTGCCGATTCCCTGCTGCTGTACGAGGACTCGGACTATTTGCCGAGATACAGCTCCGCGTCGAGTCTGCTGATGGAGATGGAACAAAAAGGGGGTATTTACCTCATCGCCGAAGGAGAAAAACTCAAGCGGAGCTACCGCCTGCTGGATCTCATCAATCCGCCCATTCTTACCGCAACGCGCGAACGGTTGGAGGGTGCGGAGGAGTTCCGGCGTAGACTACCCCTGCTGCTCTATGATTGGATCCATTCCGAGATCCCCTCATGGAAACCCGACCTCAGCTCGAAATATGAGCGCAGCTCTCAATCGCTTGTGGTCCAGCTGCCGGAGGGGGAAACAAGGCCCGTCGGTCTGGTTTGTTTCAAGAGCGAGCATGATCCTTTCTGGTCCCAGGAGGATTTTCAGGTACTGGAGGAGAGCCAATACTCCTGGCTCCTCCTGGTGTTGAGTCCGCTCGAACGCGCCTTCGAATCGAACGCGGCCCTGCGCGAGTTTGCGGCATGCTCCAAGAGAATTCTGATCTGGCGCCCCGACAGACCCACCCTCCATGAAGTGGGGCGGTTGCAGGAGCTTGTCTCCCATCATCCTGCTCTCGGACCGGCAAGTGCCTTTGAAACTTCGGCAGTGGCTCGAGAACAGACGAGACGGATACTGCGTGCGATGTATGTCGAGAGAGGACAATTCATCACAGCCGAGGATCAGTGGTTCATCGGAGGAGAGATCGAGAGCCACAGGGTTTCGCGGCACCTGTCGGTACACCTCTCAGCATTGGCGGTACCCGCTTCCGAACCGGCTGCGGTCGAATCGTCCCGCTCCCGGCCGGAGCAGGCGACCGCCTCCGCGGACGAAAAAGAAGCGCTCCGCATTGCCGCGACATTAACGGGGATGCAGGAACTCCAGAGTAGGGAAGTAGTGAGGGACCGGATGCTCGAATGGTGGAATGCGGTCCTGGAAACGGAGGCTGCCGTGCTTTCGCCGAAGGCCCGGTCCCTGCCGGATTCCCTGATGACAACGAACTTCTGGAGAGAAGTAAAGCCGACCAGAAATCGTCTTCAAATGGTGAAGCCTGTCATGGAGTCCTTGCGCTCCGGAGAAGCTTCGCTCGCAGCCGCGGTGGGAGAGATATTGGGAGCATTCGGCGGCAACGAAGGCCAGCTGCTGGAATGGCGGGACGCACTGCGAAATCTGGCCGGGCTCATCCGCTGGCTGCCCGGATACGAGCACACGAAAGACTATCTCGTGGGAGCTTTTCCGCTCGGCCACGACATCCTGGACGGACAACGGGCCTGTCTTCTGGGTTTGATCGCCGAACCGCACCGCTTTATTCAGCCGTCTGCGCGCGAGAAGTACGACCTTGAATTCCTCGAATTCAAGAAAGGATACATCGACTGCTACCAGTCCGCTCATGAGGAGGCTTTGAACATCGTCAGCGCATCAAAAGAGGCTGAGCGCAAGGTCGATGCCAAGGCCCTGCAGAACCTGGAGCTGCTTTCAAACCTCCTCTACACGGACAAGAGCTATCTGAATCGGGTGCGCATCCTGGGGAAGTGGATACTGCACAATCAGTGTCTTCTCCCAGTGAGAGAGATACTCGAGCGCTACCCGCGCTGTTACTGCAACTTCAATCCGGCCGGAAACCGAGAACTCGCGGAGTCTGCGGCACAGATCAACACGCTCATCCAGGAGGGAATCGAATACTTCCGCGATGCGCTGCGCAAGTGCAGCCTGATGATCATTGAGGATCTCAAGATCCTGAAAGTGGACGAGTTTCACACCAAGCAGATCGCGGCTGTGCTCAGCCACGGACCGCTGACTTCGCTAAAGCCCAGGACCGTCGAGATCATAAATAAGATTATTGAAAAGCACTCCAGCGATTTTCTTATCGCCCTCCGCGGCTAGCCTGAGACAGCAGGCAGAGGGCAGCAGGCAGAGGGCACTGGTTGACTGTCCGCCGCTTTAACCGTGCACTGCCTGCTGCCGGCCGCCTTCTGCCCGCTGGAGTTCAACGGGTGATGAGGAAGTTTTCCAGGACGAGGGCGTCCATTTTTGTGGTTGCGTAGCAGTGCAGCGCATCCTGGGGCGAACACACAATCGGTTCATTTTCATTGAAGGAAGTGTTGAGCACCAGCGGGATCCCTGTGCGGCGCCGGAAGGCATCAATCAGGTTCCAGAATTTGGGATTTACACTTTTCGAAACCGATTGGACTCGCCCGGTGTGATCGACGTGTTCCGTGGCGGGTATCGCAGGGCGCTTTTCCGGCCGCACTTTAAAGACCATGAGCATAAAGGGAGACGGACAGGAGTTTTCAAAGTATTCCTCCACATACTCCTCCAGCACGGCGGGCGCGAAGGGACGGAAGCTCTCGCGGTGCTTGATGCGTCGATTGAGAACGTCCTTCATTTCAGGCTGGCGCGGGTCGGCAAGAATGCTGCGATTGCCCAACGCCCTGGGACCGAATTCCATCCTTCCCTGGAACCAGCCGACAATCTTCCCCGCAGCTAGCAAATCCGCCGCTCGCTCTTCGATATCCTCGCACCTTTCATATGTGATGCCGAAGGAGTGCAGTGCCTGTGCCAGTTCCGACTCGCTGTATTCGGGGCCGAGATAAGCGTCCGCCATCACACATCCGCGGGGATTACCCAGCAGCGTGTTCCAGATGTAAAAGGCAACACCCAGTGCCGTTCCACTGTCGCCGGCAGCAGGCTGGATGAAAACCTCCCGAAAGGGAGTGTTCTGGCGGATAAGACCGTTTGCCACACTGTTGTAGGCCACGCCGCCGGAAAGACACAGGTTCGTGGAGCCCGAGTACCGGTATAGTTGGTTCAGGATTCTGAAAAGGTAAATTTCCAGGCATTTCTGCATCGAAGCGGCCACATCCCGGTGGTGCTGTGTGATTTCCTCAAACGGCTGACGTGCCGGACCGAGCAGCTCGAAGAACTTATCCGAGTACACCCGGCCGATGTGCGGACTCCCTTCGTCCCAGCTCATCTCCACTCCACGGGTGTGATGCGTGAAGTATTCCAGGTTGAGGTGAAACCCTCCGTGGCCGTCGGGTTGCACGATTTCGAGCATCCGGTCGAGGTAGCGCGGCTCACCGTAGGGCGCCAAGCCCATCACCTTCCCCTCGTCGCCGTATTTCTGAAATCCGAGGTACTGGGTCATTGAGGTGTAGAAAAGGCCCAGGGAGTGCGGGAACATAATTGACTCGATCTTTTCCAGCTTCGTTCCCGACCCGCTTCCCAGCATGGTGCTGCAGAAATCACCGAACCCATCGATAGAGAGTACGGCCGCGGTTTCGAATGGTGAAACCAGGAACGAGCTGGCCATGTGCGCGACATGGTGTTCCACATTGTGGAACTCCATGCCGAGATCCGCTTCGCGAATGCCGAGCGATTCCGCCAGGACAGTCTTGAGGTTCCGCACCTTTTCCACACTGCGCAACCGGTCCAAGCCCTGATGCGTGAACATCAGACGGTTATACAGTACAAAGGTGATCTTGTTTATAAGGTGGGCGCTCGGTACTCGCGAAATCCCTATGTGCGCTACGTCGGTGATCTTTATGCCGGCCCGCAGTAGACAGTATCGGATCGCCAGCAAGGGAAATCCTGCGGAATGCTTCACGCGGTTGAAGCGCTCTTCTTCAACGGCCGCCACGATCTGTCCGTCCCTCATCAGAACAGCCGAGGCGTCGCCGTGATAGGCGTTGATTCCCAGGATATAAGTTGCAGCCGCCATTTTTTCCCGCAAAATCTTACCACAGAGACCCCGTGGGATTTGCGGACTTCTTTGAGTTCCGGAGCCCCGGCAGATAAAATCATATTCTGGTAAAGTGGCAACTCATGTGCGGAGGGTCATCAGACCCCCCGGTCGCGGCCTCCGGCAGCGACGCGCGCCGGTCTGATGACCGGCGCCACAGGACTTTTCTCTCAGCCCAAATGCGAATTTATTCTTGAGCGAGCCCTTACTGGGGGGCCTTACTGAAAGCTGCCAGACGCCCCCGAAAATGATCGAGTGTGCGACGCAGTCCTTCTTCCAGGGATATTTTCGGGCTCCATCCCAACAACTGGCGGGCACGGCTGATGTCCGGCCGGCGGACTTTCGGATCGTCCTCCGGCAGGGGGCGGAATACAACCTGGCTGGACGAAGACGTCAGCCGGATGACATGCTGGGCAATCTCCAGGATGGTCATCTCATGCGGATTCCCGACGTTGACTGGAAGGTGGATTTCTTCGGCAGCGGGCGCCAACAGCAGGCGGATGATCCCATCCACCTCATCATCAACATAGCAGAAACTGCGAGTTTGCTCTCCTCTGCCATAAACGGTGAGGGGCTCCCCCCGTAAGGCCTGGACTACGAAATTGGAAACCACGCGCCCGTCATGCGGACGCATGCGCGGTCCGTAGGTGTTAAAGATGCGGACAATGCGGGTGTCTATGCCGTGATAGCGATGGTACGCCATGGCCAGGGCTTCGGCGAAGCGCTTTGCCTCATCGTATACGCCTCGCAGGCCAATCGGGTTGACATTGCCCCAATAGGTTTCCGTCTGAGGATTGATAAGCGGATCGCCATAAGTCTCCGAGGTGCTCGCAAGGAGGAATCTCGCTTTTTTGTTCTTGGCCAACCCCAGAGTCTTGTGAGTTCCGAGAGCGCCGACCTTCAGAGTCTGAATCGGATAGTCGAGATAGTCACGCGGGCTCGCGGGCGAGGCGAAATGCAGAACGGCATCGACCGGACCATCGATAAATATGTATTCCGTGACGTCATGCTTTACAAACCGAAAGCGCTCGTGTCCCATGAGGTGGGCAATGTTGTCGATGGTGCCCGTCAGAAGGTTGTCCAGGCAAATGATCTGGTGGCCCTGCTGTAATAGGTTGTCGGACAGGTGACTGCCCAAAAACCCTGCTCCCCCCGTGATCACAATCCGCATATCTCCCCTGGATTCAAGGCGGAGATCATATCACGGTTCGC
>DASQID010000187.1:0-6374 GCA_035631775.1 Acidobacteriota bacterium | reverse complement strand
GGCGAACCGGACCCTGAGATCCAGGAACTCGAGAAACTGCTCGGGGCGCTCCGCCACGGCCGCGCCGCCCCGGACTTTCCGGAAATACCGGTCGTGGAACGCCGGCCTCGTTGGTTTGAACACCCGTGGACTCGCATCCATTTTCGTCCGGCGTACGTTGCGCTAGCCCTGATCGCTTTCGCGGTGATGATTCCAATCAGCATGCAAGTTCTGAGAGGAAGGGGCGGGTACGAGGTCGTCAGTCTGAACGGGACTCCCAAGGTCGGTGGCGCCCAAATTAGCCAAACCGGCCGTCTGCAGGTTGGAGAGTGGCTCGAGACGGATGCCGCATCACGAGCCCGAATTCAAGTAGGCGAAATCGGGGAAGTCGAAGTTGAGCCGAAGACACGTATTGGACTTGTGCGGGCGCGGGCAACGGAGCACAGGCTGTCACTCCAGAGAGGCATCATTCATGCATTCATTCTGGCGCCGGCGCGCCGCTTTTTCGTCGATACGCCGTCGGCGCAGGCCATCGATCTCGGCTGCTCCTATACGCTGGAAGTCGATGATGACGGAACCGGATTCCTGCGTGTGACCTCGGGGTGGGTTGCCTTCGAATTCCATGGGCGCGAAGCCTTTGTCCCCGCAGGCGCGATGTGCCTCACGCGGCCCGGAACCGGTCCAGGTACTCCATTCCGGGAAGACGCCTCCGCTGCGTTCCGCGCTGCACTCGAAAAGCTCGATTTCGATGCGACCAGTCCGGAGGCTCGCTCGGCCCTGCTTGGAGACGTTTTGCTGGGTGCCCGCGAGCAGGACGCGCTCACCCTCTGGCACCTCCTCGCCCGCTCGAATGAAGCGGAACGAGTTCGAGTGTATGAGCGCCTGGCAACCCTGGTTCCCCCACCCAAAGGCACGACCCGTGAAGGTTTGCTGGGCCGCGATCACAAGATGCTCGATCTCTGGTGGGATGAGTTCGGATTGGGTGACACCGAGTGGTGGCGTCTTTGGGAACGACCTTGGCCTGCCTCGAAATAGAGCCCACCGCCGGAGAGCAACACCTGCCAGAAAAGTCCCCCCCTTTAGTGTCCCGATGAGGCATGGTGGGAACTCCCTCGCCTTCAGGCTACGCATCGGTAGCGAAGTCGACGCAGTCAACTAGAAAAAATCGTCTCGCCCTTTGGGCTCTCTGAGGGAGCCTCCCCAAACCCAGGGCTTGCGTCCTGGGCTGATCTGTTTCGCCGCTTCGCGGCTCTGCAACCCGAGCCCCGCGCGCCAGGAAAGCCCAGGGCGCAAGTCCTGGGAATAGGCAGCGAGCAGCAAGAATGCCTTGTAAGGGCGAGACAGCACACCGATCACCAGTCGCCTTCAGGCGACACAGCTCAAACCCCTCCCCTTCGAGGCGAGGTGTTTAGTTCCCCACAGGAAGCCGGTTAACAATCAGAGTCTCCGCCGCGTCTCCATCAGCAACAGACAAACTCGGTCATGGAGGAATCAAGGGATGAAAAGAGAGATTGTGCGGAGAATGAAGCTGCTTGCGACTGCATTGGTGCTGGCTGTATCGGTACCGGTGGCGATGGCGGGGCCGCCGCTGCTTTGCCACATCTTCAATATCGGCAACGCCAAGTCACTCCCCTGGAGCGCGGGTGAGAAGGACTGGAACACGCCAAGTGCCGACTACGATACAAGGCATCTCGTCGAGGACACGGTCGCAATCCTCACGGACAGTGCACCGGTCATCGTGCGCATGGAAACAATACGCCGTGCCACCCTCTACTGCGGAAAGGATCCCACATTGGGCGCGGCATTGCTCGGACGTTTCAAGACACTCGCCACTGGAGGCGAACAGAAGAAACGCGATGCGCTTCGCCTGTTCGATTACGGTTACCTGGTCGAGACCATGAAACAGGGCTCGATAACGCGGGAGTTGAAGGACCTCGCAAGAACTGCAGGAAGCCTGGATGGCTATTCGTTCATCCAGGAGGCTCTCCAGGCGCGCGGCAATGACCCGGAGATGGAGTTTGCCGCCGCGCTGGCTACGCTCTGGCCGAAGAATGAGCATCACCAGGAGCACTTTCGGAAGGCAGTTGCCGGTGCTGCGGGCGACTCCCTCCTGGCTGCGAATCTGCTGAACCACTTCCCCGATCGCGGCAAGACCCTGGCCGAGCTGCGCTCCTACTGACGCCCGAGCCCGATAGGAATTGCTTGCTGGCATTTCTCGGCTATCTTCGCGCCTTAGCGGTGGGTTTTTCAAAGCTCGCCGCTAAGGCTCAGGGCTGGCGCAAGATTAAATTCACATTTTGGAGCGAGCACCGTCGCGCCTGCGGTGCTGGCGATATCGGTGTATATCGTCGAGGAGCGGCAACGAAGCAGATGCCCGCCCGCGCGGCGCCATTTCAGGCTGCGGGCCAGCAGCAAAATGTGAAGTTATTCTTGCGCCAGCCCTAAGTGGGCTCTTTCATAAATACGCTGACGTATTTTCTGAACGCAGAAGAACGCTGGCAAACGCGCGCGTTTGCACGTCGCTGGCGCCGAGAGCACAGCGTCCTGAAGGCGGCGTTTTTCTGCGTCCCACAAAATACGTCACCCCATTTGCGGAATCGTGTACTAAGAAGCAAAGAACTCCAATGACTTCGAACCTGGTCGGCGAGAGTGTTATCAGACGGGGACGGGAATCGCCTGGAGTGCAGGCTCATTGGGCGCTGCCGGTTTGCGTCCAGCAAGAAGGTAGGTCGTCATCTCGCCCTTTCCCTTAACATCGATGCTGCCGCGCTTCAGCAGGATATATTTTTCTTTCAACTTCTGATAAGTCGTTTCGGTCACCTGAATGCAGCTGGCCACACCTGAGGACTCCATGCGGCTGGCGGTGTTGACGGTATCTCCCCACAGATCGTAGATGAACTTCTTGGTGCCGATGACGCCTGCAACCACAGGGCCTGTGTTTATTCCCATGCGCATACTGAGCTGGCTTCCGTTAATTTTGCTGAAGCGGGACATCTCTTCCAGTATATCCAGTGCCATCTCGGCAATCGCCTCAGCGTGATCCGCGCGCGGAATCGGCAGCCCGGCACCCACCATATAGGAGTCGCCGATAGTCTTGATCTTTTCCAGACCGTGCTTCTCCACAAGGCGGTCAAAGGTCGAGAAGATCTCATTGAGGACACGCACCAGTTCCGCCGGCTGGATCCGGGATGAAAGGCTGGTGAATCCCACAAGATCGGCGAACAGGATGGTCACCTCAGGGAAGCTGTCGGCAATGGTGGCCTGTCCCTGCTTCAAGCGGTCTGCGATCGCCTTGGGCAAGATGTTCAGGAGCAGACGTTCGGACTTTTCCTGCTCGATCCGCAACTGCTCCAGCGACTCCTGCAGTGCACGGTGGGCTTCATTGCGCTGGAGGAGATTGATGTAACCCCCGGAGTGGTGGCGAATCCGGGCGATCAGTTCGATCCTGTCCGGGAGCTTCACAAGGTAGTCGCTGGCGCCGACGGCGAAAGCTTCAGCCTTGGTTTTGGGTTCCTCTTTGGTTGAGAGAACAACAATCGGAGTCAACCGCGTTAGTGCGTTTGCCCTGAAGAAGCGCAGCAGGGTGAGGCCGTCTATTTCCGGCATGACAAGATCGAGCAGTATAACCGTCGGCCGGATCTCCATCGCCTTTCGGATGGCCTCGGTGGGCTCCTGGCAGTAATGCAGGGATACGTCCTCCTCGCCGGCAAGCATGCGGCGAACTGCCTCGCCGATCATGGCCTGGTCATCGACGAGCAGGACTGTGATGGCGTGAGAAGTCAGAGCCCCTGGTATCGTGGTGTCGGCAGCCGGATTCGTCATATCGCACACATATTCCCTGATACATGTCGGTCTCCAGGAATGCCGGCATTACACCAATCGTAATCTTCTAGCGTCTTTGCATCCTGGCGGTCGGCCTTAAGGGCTTGCCGGCAGGGCGCAAGGCACTTGAAATGACGGTCGGCTACGGGGTGCGTCACCTGCTTGTCATCGGGCTCGGAAGGTGACTGCGGAAGAGATGGATAGGACCTTCCCCTTTGAGCGCGGGTCGGAGTCGTCTCGCGCCACGATTCTGAGAATGTGCATGCCCGGTTTCAGCCCGTAGGTGTGCCACAGGGCGTTGTCATTCGTGCGCTCGACGATGTACGCGTTGATTTCTCCCACTTTGGTACTGTCGAGAAAAACGTCGGCACGGCCGCCGGACTGAGAATATCGCCCGACGAGGATGACTGCGACGCCGTCGAATTTCAACTCGGCCTCCGCGCCGGCTCCGGCGGCACTTTTGCCTACAACCTTGGGATTGGAGCCGCCCTGACTTACATCCGACCAGTTGCCCCTGAATGTCCAGGAGGAGTTATCAAAGGCTACTCTCTTGTCGGGAATCCCCGGATCCCACTGCTCCAGCCTTGGCGCCTGCGGTTGCTGATACGGGATGACCGTCTCGGTTCCTTCCACCTTGCCCCCGGCACGTCGGATATTCTCCAGCGCTCGATTCAGCGTCGACTTGCAGATCGTATTGAACGAGTAGTTGGTGAACTCGAACTTAGTGTCTGCCAATTTCGGGATTCCACCCTTCCAGAAGTCCGGTATCTTGTCATAGCCGATCATCACGCCGAGTATTCCTGCAGCGCTGGACGGGTTGCAGTCCGAGTCCTGGCCGGCTCGTGCCGCGATCTCGACGGTCTTTCCGAAATCCTTGTCCCCGTACAGAAGGCCCAGGACGACATAAGCGCCGTTAATGCTGGCGTCGATGTTAAAGGGCTCCAGCGCTCCGTCCGGACAAGGATCATCTTTGTCCCATTTGTCTTCGATGAGTTGCCAGGTCTTTTTCCAGTCCGTGGGATTCTTTCCGTGCCAGTCAAGCACGTCACGAATGATCTTTCCGTAGCGGCTCTTCGAGGGAATGCAGGAGAGGCCTTGCTCCACGACCCTGCGGACATCGCTTTCGACAAAGGCGGCCGAGTACATTCCGGCGAAAAACATTCCGCCATAGAGGCCGTCCCCATAGTTCATGACCCTGCCGACCCGGTCGGCATACTTGTTTGCGTCCCGCGGCAACCCGGGTGTCATGAGTCCGATGAAATCGGACTCGATCTGAAAGTCGATGTCGTTGGCATGCGCATTGTAGCGGGGATCGCCCGAGAGGGGAGCCTTGATGCCGTTGTTCAGAAGCCGGCGCGCGGCGGCGTTGGCATGCCAGAGAGAGTATTTCGAGTTTTTGAACATTTCGCCGAAGTCCTCGCTCGTGGCATCGAGCCCCTTGGTATCCATTACTTCGGCGAAGGTCATCTCGACGTACAGATCATCCTGCTGAATCGAATTGGAAACCCTCTCCGGAGCCCAGGTGATCGGTCCTTCGTTGATCTTGCCGTTGGAGCGGAACTCGGTGGGCGCACCGTAAGAGACCCCGATCATCTGGCCCGCCCAGCCACCCCGGATCTTATCCTCCAGGACCTGGAGGCTGATGCGCCGTGGTGCATCCTTCTCCGCAGCGAAGGCGCAGCCGGCCGCGATTAAGAGAATTGTCGTTGCTACCAGTGCAGAGACAAATGTTTTCATGAAGGTTCCCTCCCTCGAATTTCAGCCCACATCATAACATCCAGTTCAAAGTAACCGCACTGGTGGAGCGAAAGGCATAGAGAATGTCCACTCTCAATAGTTCCAGTCGCGCGACTCTCTTGGAGAGCCGGAAGCGCCTGAAGGGGCACAAGCATGTACAAGCAAGTAGCCCCGGGCAAGCGATGCGCGCATCCCCGAGGAAGTATCATTGCTGGTTTCAAGAGCTGGCAAGGGGATTCGCACTCGGCGACGGGTCTAGAATTAGGGAGAGAATTTTCAGATGCCGGCCAAGCGCAGATCATCCACCTCGAGCGCCTGCTCCCAGGCCGGCTGGTCGGGCCGCGCCATTCGCGGACAGGCTCTTCTACCTTCTACCGGTTGAAGTCACTGACTAGACTAGTCGGTGTCCCCTTGACTTAGGCATCTCTGCGTGTGCCCGGTGGCGCTCCAAAGCTCCAACGCGAAGTTACTGTTGCCTCGCCTTTTTGCCGATTGACTGTGAAGTGCGCGACTCGTTCGCCACAACCCATCTTCTTGTAACATCGTTTCTTCCGACGGCTCGGTTGCAGCCAAGCATTCCGATAAAAAAAGCATCGCGATTGGTAATATTCCCTGCATTCAGCGCCCTCTCACGGTTTGCAGCCGCAACCTCTGCCTGCCAGATTACCGTGGACGCTGAGACCTGCTTGGATCGAATTTTTGGAGGGACAGCGCCACCACTAACGTGGCATACGGTGAACCTTGCGGTAGTGAGGAAGGGCAATGCAACCTGATTAGGGAATCATCGGCAGCGAAATAAAGTGCCCGCCTTCCTGCCTTAGCGACAATCCAGCCAC
>DASQID010000186.1:0-6245 GCA_035631775.1 Acidobacteriota bacterium | reverse complement strand
CCGATGAATCTCGCTGATCTCCTCGACATAAGAAGGCGCGATCTTGCTGTAATACTCGAAAGCCCGATCGCCGCGGCCGATGATTGTCTCCGCTATCATGATCCAGGGGTTGTTGTGGCAGAAGATCCCGGCGTTCTCTTTGTAGCCTGGGGGATACGAAGTGATCTCTCCCAACTCCACGTGGTACTCGCTGTAGGCCGGCTGTTGGAGAACAATGCCGTACCGGGTGTCCAGGCGGTCCCTGACGGCGTCAAGCGCCGCGCGGGCTCTGCCATCTTCGACACCGATGCGTGCCATGACGCCGAATCCTTGCGTTTCGATGAAGATTTTTCCCTCGGGATTGTCATTGCTTCCGATCTTGTGTCCGAAGTGGTCGTAGGCGCGAAGAAACCAGCGGCCGTCCCATCCGTGCTTCTCGATGATCCCCCGCATATCCCCCAGACACCCTTCAGCCCTCCGGACCTCGGCTGAGAGGCCGCGACGGCGGCAGATCTCCACATACTCCGGCCCGATATAAAGAAACATGGCCCCGATCAAGACCGACTCCGCGCGGCTCTCGGTCGTTCCCTTCAAGCACTGGAACGATTCATCAGGCGTAGACGAGAAGCAATTGAGGTTGAGACAATCGTTCCAGTCTGCTTGGCCTATCAGCGGCAAGCCGTGCATGCCGCGGTTGTTGACGACATGGTCGAAGGCGCGCTTCAGGTGCTCCAGCATTGTCCCTGTGAGGTCCGGCTCGCTGTTGTAGGAAACAACCTCATCGAGGATTGTCCAGTCTCCGGTTTCCTTCAGATAGGCGGCGGCCGCGAGGATCAGCCACAGGGGATCGTCGTTGAAGCCACTTCCTATTTCGTTGTTCCCCTTCTTGGTCAGCGGCTGATACTGGTGATAGGCACCGCCGTCGGCAAGCAATGTGGAAGCAAGGTCCAGGAGACGTTCCCTCGCCCGCGCCGGAATCTGATGTACGAAACCCAACAGGTCCTGATTCGAATCACGGAAGCCTAGCCCGCGCCCGATACCGGATTCATAGAAAGAAGCGCTCCGGGAAAGGTTGAATGTTGCCATACACTGATAGGGGTTCCACGTGTTCACCATGCGCTGGAGACGCGCATCGGGGTGAGCCAGAACATAATGGGAGAGCAGCTCGTCCCAGAATACACGTAGCCGCTTCATCGCATCCGTCACCTGCGCCGCAGTGGAGAAGCGGCTGGCGATTGCTCTGGCGGGTTCCTTATTGATCACACCTTTAGCCGCCCACTTCTGATCCTGCGGATTCTCGACATACCCAAGGACAAAAACCAGCGACTTTGATTCACCTGGTGCCAGTGCGATTTCGAGATGATGAGAGGCAATCGGAGCCCAGCCGCTGGCTATCGAGTTGCGGGATCGCCCCTCCCGTACTGCCTGCGGCGAGTGCAATCCCTGATAGGCTCCCAGGAAACTTTCCCGGTCTGTCTCGAATCCCGCCAGGGGGGCATTCACTGAGTAGAACGCATAGTGATTGCGGCGCTCCCGATACTCGGTTTTGTGGTACAGGGCCGATTCCTCGACCTCAACCTCTCCCGTGCTGAAGTTGCGCTGGAAGTTCGTCATGTCATCCATGGCGTTCCAAAGACACCACTCGACGAACGAGAACAAGTGCAGGCTTTTTGCCTGCGAAGTGTCATTTGTCAAAGTGACCTGATGAATCTCGGCGCTTTCGCCGGGCGGTACCAGGAAGAGGCAGTCCGCCTTCACCCCGTTGCGCTTGCCGCAAATCCGCGTATAGCCGAGGCCATGCCGGCACTCGAACTCCTCGAGTTCCGCCTGCACCGGGCACCACGTCGGCGACCAAAAGTCGCTTCCGTCGCGAATGTAGAAATAGCGTCCGTTGCTGTCGAGAGGGATGTTGTTGTATCGATAGCGCAGAATCCGCCGGAAACGTGCGTCTTTGTAGAAGCAGTAGCCTCCGGCGGTGTGTGAGATAAGAGCGAAGAAATCTTCGGTCCCGAGGTAGTTAATCCACGGCAGCGGTGTGCGGGGTGTGGTGATCACGTATTCCCGGTTCGCATCATCAAAATATCCGAATCGCATGATCTGTTTCCTCTTTGGGGCGCATTCCACGCGACAAAGGAATTTCGCGACAATAGCTAACGAGCTACTGCGTCGACCGGGAGTTCCCGGCTCTCAGGTGCAGGCGCCGCCTCGGGCTTGGGCAGTCGGTCGTACCAGTTCTTCTTCAAAATGACCGAAGTCATTACTCCCAGGACGAAAGTAATCACCGCATTGCGGAAGCTGCGCGTGACCAGATACATCGCGAGCAATATAAAGCAGCATTGCCAGACCGTGCCCACCACTATGTTGAACATATCACGCCTGAAATCCTTGTTTCTGCAGAAGGCAGGATCCTCTCTCAGGACCTTCTTGAGGATCGGGTCCCAAAAGCCCCATGGCCTTACCCGCCGATAGAACTCTTTCAGGACCTCATCATTTTCTGGCTTGGTCATGTAGGTAGCGATCAGACAACCCACAAGCGAGATCCCCAGAATAATCGGGAAGGTATTGATCGGATGGACGTCGGGGAGCAGCAACGGCAACACCAGGGAACTCGCGATTCCTATGAGCATGCCCCAGAAATAGCCGTGACTGTTGAAGCGCCACCAGTACCACTTGAGGACGTTGGATGTGGTGTACCCGCCCCACAAGCCCGACACGATCCACTGCATGCTCGAGTTGATCGATTGCGTGAAATAGCCGAAGGTCAGACCGACAACCACGACTCCGAAGGACGCCAGGTAGCTCAGTCTCACGTAACGCTTCGCCGGAGCATTGGGATTGACGTAGCGCTTGTAAATATCGTTGACAATGTAGGCCGGCGCCGCATTCACCGTTGCTGCAAAGTTCGACATGAAAGCCGCCAGCAGGCCGGCCATCAGCAGGCCCAGGATGCCCACGGGTACGAACCTCGCCAATGACAGCGGCAGCACCCGCTCCAGATCGAGGTTTGCACCCATCGCCGCAAGGTCCGGCCCGTAAAACGCGAGAGCCAGGATTGTCAGTCCCATGATCATCATGTAGCGGGGAAAGAACAGCACGACGTTGACGGTGGAGCTCATCAATGCCGCTTCCCGTGGGCTGCGCGTCGAGAGGATGCGCTGCATGTCATAGTTGGGCGCGGGTCCCGCCACGCTCACGAGAATTCCCTTGAAGACCATCATCATGAAGAAGAGACCGAATAGCGAATATCCGTCCGATATGATCTTGTCGTTGATAGCGGGAATCGAGCGACTCCAGTCCAAATTGAGGTGCCAGCCGAAGAACACCTCCCGCCACCCTGCCGGCACGACGCGGTCGAGCATTGCCGGGGCCACCTTCAAGGCCGCGATGATGCCAATGCACAGTGAGGCTACCGACAGGATGCAAAACTGGATGACCTCGGTGAAGACAACACTGAACATGCCTCCCTTTACGACGTAGAAGGTGGTAATCCCCATCAAAATAAACGCGTAGGTATCGGGCGACAGGTTCCACGGCAGGAACACTGCCGCGAACTTTCCGATTCCCTTGGCGCCATAGGCGAGAAAACCGATCACGCTCACGAGCGCGTAGACCACCACTATGATGTGAGACAGCGTGGCGCCCCGGCCTTTGCCGAATCGAGTCTGAATCCATTCTGCTCCGGTCATTACATTGGACCGTCTCAGCCAGATTGACATGTACACCATTAGGAAGATCTGGTTGAACACAGGCCACAGCCAAGGCAGCCACATGCTCTTCATGCCGTAGGCAGCGCAGACATAGACCAGCCACATGGTCCCGGCAATATCGAACATGCCCGAGGCGTTCGACACACCGAGCATGTACCAGGGTAACGTGTTCCCCCCGAGGAAATATGACTTAAGGTCCCTTGACGCTCTTTTCGACACCCAGAACCCGACGATGATCGTCGCGATCAGGTAAAAGATAATTATGCCGATATCGATCCAATGCAGTTGCATAACACCTCACTCTGTAGTGAAGCTGTGACGACTGTCCTGAAGGCCAAGGGTCTCCAGGCGGGCGGATTCGCGGCAGGAATCATTCTGTTTGCTGCGAAGGTCACTTATTTGCCGGCGTCGGGATGTCCTGCTGAAGGTAGCCACGTCGACTCGGGATTGACGCTCCAGGCGTGCGCGCTTCCGCGCGTCGAAAAAGCAAAAACGCGGCTACTATAGCGGTATTAGTCGGAGGCCGCAAGGTTCTTTGAGTGATATCTGCCGCAGGAGACTCCACTCGCTTGCGGCGGGCTGAGCCCGCAGATTTCCGCCCGGTGTATACTCTTGGATCGGGACTCATAAGCCGAGGGAATCACGTCAACTCTCTGCGAAATGTGACGGCAAGGTGACTTCAGAAAGCGCGAAGCTTTCAGAAAGGGGACGATTCGCATGAGATGGATCCTTGCGACCTTGATGGTCGGCTTTATTCCAGCAGTCGCCGCTCAAACATCACCGCCCGCGACACCTTCGTCCTCCTTGTTGGAACGAGCGTTTGCCGTGGGCGGCAAGGTTACAATGAAGCTTTCTGCCGGAAGCTACACAGTTCTGTCCGGCTCCGAGAACAAGATCCGTGTTCAGTGGAAGACCAGAAAGCCCGACCAGCTTAAGGGCGTGAAGGTGGATGTCCAGGCGAACGGCTCCGAGGCCACGATCCAGACGCGTGCACCGCGAAACAGCGATTTCGAGGCGGTGATTGAACTGCCCGTCCGCGCGGCCCTTCGCATTCGGCTGAGTGCCGGCGACCTGCAGATCCGAGGTATCGAGGGAGACACCGACGTGGAGGCCCATGCCGGCGATGTCACTATCAATGTCGGATCTTCTGCGGAATACGGCCACGCGGATGCATCGGTGCGCGCCGGCGACATCGAGGCCCCGCCCTTTGGTGCCTCCAAGGGAGGTCTATTTCGCTCCTTCCAATGGCAGGGCAAGGGTAAACATTCTCTGCACGTTCACGTCGGTGCCGGGTCCATCACGATCCTTGGAAGCAGAGAGTGAGGGACAGCCACAAATTTCCCGGTGCAGCCGAGCCGCAACCACAGGATTTTGGCGTTCCCTCGCCAAGGCTCTCGAAGACTACGATTGGTTGGGGCTATGCTGCAGCGCGTGTACGATGCAATTGACAAGCTTTTCCCAGATGGTAATATCTCGCATATGGTAATGAATCGTACGAGTGGCTTGGGCAGCCACGCCCGGCCGGCGGATGAAGTCGAACGCTGGTGCCGGACCTTCGAGAGCCTGTGTCGCGAACGCGGCATCCGGGTCACCGGCCAACGTCTGGCTGTGTATCGGGCACTCGCCGCAGACACAAGTCACCCGACAGCCGACAAGGTCTATTCCCGACTGCAGCGCGAGATGTCCTCCCTGTCGCATGCGACCGTCTACAGGATACTCGAATTCCTGGAGGACGAAGGGCTCGTCCGACGGGTGAGTACTACGGACGGGGTGGGGAGATTCGATGCCAACCTCGCACGACACCAGCACCTGGTTTGTCGTCTTTGCGGCTCGATGCGGGATTATGACGAGAAGAGTCTTTCGCTGCTGAGTCTCCCGCATCCGACAGCACGGGGATTTGTCGCCGAAGAGCTGGACATTCGGATCCTGGGAATCTGCGAAGACTGTCGGAGCCGGTCGGGAATGAGAGGACAGGAGAAATAAATCTGATACGGAGGCCGGGAGCTTTCCAATCCATAATCACATAAGGAGAAAGGAACGATGTCACAACTGAAAGGATCCAAGACGCACAAGAATTTGAAGGACGCTTTCGCAGGCGAATCGCAGGCGAACCGTCGCTATCTCTACTTCGCCAAAATAGCGGACGTGGAGGGCCACCCGGAAGTCGCGGGGAATTTCCGGGATACCGCCGAGGGTGAAACAGGTCACGCGCACGGCCATCTGGACTACCTGAAGAAGGTCGGCGATCCAGCGACGGACCTCCCCATTGGACCCACGGAGGAGAACCTCAAGTCCGCCATCGCGGGCGAGACCCACGAGTACACCGACATGTATCCCGGCATGGCGAAGACGGCTCGACAGGAGGGTTTCGCGGAGATTGCCGACTGGTTCGAAACACTGGCCAAGGCCGAGAAATCTCACGCCGGTCGATTCACCAAGATGCTGGAGAGCATCAGCTGACACTCAGTGCCCGCGTAGAAATGAGATCATATCTCGGCTCGGAATGTATTCATGTGCGGGGGGTCATCAGACCCCCCGGTGGGGGGGGGGGGGGGGCGG
>DASQID010000185.1:0-7219 GCA_035631775.1 Acidobacteriota bacterium | reverse complement strand
GACGAGACCCGAAGATACGCAATCAAGGCGATCGATTGGAAGCCCCCAAGAGTCAACCGTCATCTGACGTCTACCCGCTTCCGTCCGCCTGCTGCTGTCCGGGGGCTGCGTGCTTTTCCAATCGTAAATCGAAAATCGTCAATTCTCTGCCGGCCCCTGACCCCCGATCCCTGCTCCCTAGTATTGGTTTGCCTTGTTCGCTGGATTCTGATTCAATAGAAGTTTTGTGAAAGCGGGACTCCCGAGATGCCGGACAGAGTAAGAACCGTATGCAAAACTCCCGTTGTTGGTGTCAGCCTACTCTGTGCGCTTCTGTTGGGATACTTCCACTCACAGCTCCGCGCCAACTCCGTGCCGCTGCAGCGTTACGAATTCTCTCTTCAGCGCATGGGCACGATGTTCGACATCATCCTCTACGCCCCAAGCCGCAATGACGCTTCCCTGGCAGCTAACGCAGCCTTTGATCGCATCGAACAACTGGAACAGAGCATGAGCGATTACAGGCCGGACAGTGAGCTCAACCACCTGTGCAAGGAGGGGGTTTGGAATCCACGGCCGGTAAGTCAGGAACTCTATTTCGTACTGGATACCTCGATCCGAATCTCCAGGTTGACCGGAGGCGCTTTTGACGTGACTGTGGGCCCGGAAGTCGCCCTCTGGCGCGAGGCTCGGCGTGCGAAGCAGCTGCCCGATACCAGAGCGCTGGCAAAAGCCAGAGAGGCTGTGGGGTACGAGAACCTGGAGTTGGATCCTGCCGCGCACACGGTTCTGCTCAAGCGCGATGACATGAGGCTTGATCTGGGAGGCATCGCCAAAGGATTCGCCGCAGACGAGGCCGTCAAACTACTGAAGTCAAGGGGAATTCGGAGCGCTCTGGTCCACGGGGGAGGAAACATGATGCTGGGGGACGCGCCTCCAGGCACGCCCGGATGGAAAATTGCGGTTGATGATCCGGGATCCGATCTGTCACGGCACAAGTATCTGATGCTGCACAATGTGGGGGTGGGCACGTCCGGCGATGCCTATCAGCACCTGGACATGAACGGCAGACGGTATTCGCACGTCGTTAACCCTGCCGATGGCATGGGAATCAGCGACTCGCTCAGCACGACTGTACTGGCACCTGACGGGATTACGGCGGATGCCCTGGCGCTCGGACTCAGCATTCTTCCCGTATCCGAGGCGCTCAAGGTTGCCGACTCGATCGAAGGCGTGTCGGCCACGCTCACAAGGCGTGTCGGCTCCGATGTGCGCAGTTTCTCATCCCGCAAGTTCCCACGGTTGCTTGAATCCACGAAGCCTCAGCCGGTCAGTGACCCGGGAACAGGCAAATGACAACTCAATTGCCGGTCTCCCAGAGACGGATTTCGCGGAGCCGGCCGAGGAAGGACACTTACTGATGGCAGAAGAGACACCTCCCCGGAAGCGACGGACATTTCTCGTACTCTTGTTTGGCATCATTCTTGGCGTAGCCGTGGCGCTTGCCAGCCATTATTCCCTAGACTATACCTCCACGGACCAGTTTTGCGACCAGGTATGCCACGCTCACCCGCAGGCCACCCAACTGTGGATTCGATCGACGCATTACATGAACAAGAGCGGGGTGGTCACACACTGCATCGACTGTCACCTCCCGCCCGAGGGAATCGATTATCTAACCGAAAAAGCGAGGCTCGGCGCTCAGGATGTCTATGGAAAACTCTTCAAGGACCTCAAGAAGATTGACTGGGAAGGCAAGCGTACCCTCGAAAACGCCCGGACGTTCACCTACGACGTTTCCTGTGTGCGCTGCCACAAGAATCTTTTCAGCCAGGGCCTCTCGAAAAAGGGGAGTGACGCACACCTCTATTATCAGCGGATGAAGGAGAAGGTGCGCTGCATCAACTGCCATCTCTCGGTTGGACACTTCATGGAGAAGAAGCCGGAGCAGCCCGAGGAGCTGATGGCGAGCGCCGTAACAGAAAGTCCGGAGTTTCCTCTGATCCCGCAGGGCTTCAAGAACTACACGGAGTTGATCCCCGGCTCGACTGTGAAATTCCGGATGGTCGCGCTTCCGAGCGGGACGTTCATGATGGGAAGCCCTGCGTCAGAGCCCTATCGCAGGCCGGATGAAGGGCCGGTTCATCCGGTTCGGGTGAGCCAGTTCTGGATGGGTCAAACCGAGGTCAGCTGGCGTGAGTTCGAGATCTTTTATGCCCAGCGCAAGGTGCCGGGCAAGAATGAAGGCGGGCCGGACTCGCCCGATGCTCAGACCGGTCCGACTCCGCCCTACGGTTCCCCCGATCAGGGATGGGGCAAGGGTTCCAGACCCGTCATTACGCTAACCCACCATTGCGCGGAGGTGTACTGCAAGTGGCTTTCCGAAGTTACGGGGAAGAGATTCCGCCTGCCGACAGAAGCGGAGTGGGAATACGCGTGTCGCGCTGCCACGACAACCCCCTACTTCTTTGCCGGAAATCCCTCACGGTTTACGGCCCGGTCGTGGTTGAATCGCCTGCGCGGCGTCAGCACGAGTCCAATCGGGGAATACGCCTGGTACTCGCTCAACAGCCAGGGCAAGACCCATCTGCCAACAGAGGAGAAGCCCAATCCCTGGAACCTTCTCAACATGCTCGGGAACGTGAAGGAGTTCTGCCTCGACTGGTATGACCCGCACGCCTACGCCCAGAGTTCGGGCTCCGAGCCGGTCGCCGATCCGCGCGGTCCGGAGACAGGAGAGGAGCACGTGATTCGGGGAGGGTCGTTCCGAAGCGACGCGGCGGACCTCCGGGCTGCGGCACGCGATTACACGCGAACCGAAGCCTGGCTGGTAACCGACCCGCAGAATCCCAAGAGCATCTGGTGGTATTCGGATGAGATCGATGTCGGCTTCAGGGTTGTCAGGGAATTCGGGGATGGCCTGCAGCCGGACAAGGGCGGGGATGTGAAATCGGTGGCATCGCAAAATGCCAATTAGGTTTAAAATGAAAAGCTCATAACCATGGGCCTGTTATGAAATGACCCGCGCCCTCCTCTGCAGCTTCGCAGGTCGTTTCACAACAGGCCCTATACCTGGATGGAGAATAAAATGAGTGAAAAGAAGGAAGGGAATTTCAATCGGCGGGATTTCATCGGGGCAGTCGCGGTTGTAGGGACCGGCGCACTGCTGGCGAGTTGCGGCAAGAGCGCCGCTCCCAAGGGCACGTATCTTGACGAGGCTCCGGATGGCCGCCCGCTGAAGGCTGCTCTGATCGGGTGCGGAAGCCGCGGAACGGGCGCTGCGGGCGATTTCCTCAGAGCCGGAAAAGACCTGAAAATCACGGTCCTTGGCGATCTGTTCCCAGACCAGCTGGCAGAGTGCCGCAGGAAGATGGCCGGTAAGATCGACGCTGCCGACGACCACTGCTTCGTGGGCTTCGACGCCTTCAAAAAGGCGATCGATACGGATGTTGACCTTGTACTGCTTGCCACGCCCCCTCATTTCCGAGCCGAACATTTTGCCTACGCCGTGGAAAAGGGAAAGCACGTTTTCATGGAAAAGCCGGTAGCCGTGGATCCTGTCGCGGTTCGTTCAGTTCTGGCCACTGCTGAGCAAGCCAAAGCAAAGAATCTGAGCGTGGTGACCGGCACCCAGCGGCGGCATCAGAGAGAATACATAGATACCTACAACCAGGTCGCAAACGGAGCGATCGGAAAGATCGTCGCGGGACGCGCCTACTGGACCCAGGGACAGCTCTGGTTCAAGCAGCGCAAAGAGGGATGGTCCGATATGGAGGCCATGATCCGTGACTGGGTCAATTGGTGCTGGCTGTCGGGTGACCATATCGTCGAACAGCATGTGCACAATATCGACGTCATCAACTGGTTCACAGGAGAATATCCGTCCAAGGCGGTGGGCATGGGCGGCCGGGCGCGCCGCGTGACGGGAGATCAGTACGACTTCTTCACGGTGGACTACACGTATCCCAGCGGAATCCATATGCTGAGCATGTGCCGCCAGGTCGACGGCTGTGCCAACAACGTGTCTGAGGTCATAGTCGGGACGGACGGCTACGCCTTCTGCAACAACGGGATGAACAGCATTTACGATAAGACCGGCAAGGAAATCTGGAAATACACCGAACCTGGTGAGCCCGGTCAGGAGCCCAGAAATAAGTCGAAGATGTCCGCCTACAGGCAGGAACATATCGATCTTGTGACGGCAATCCGTTCCGACAAGCCGTTCAACGAGGCTGAGTCAACTGCAAAGTCAACGTTGACGGCGATCATGGGAAGGATCTCCGCCTATACGGGCAAAGAGACGACTTGGGATGAGGTCATGGACTCGAAGATGAGGCTTGGCCCCACCGAGTACGCGTTGGGTCCCTCGGATATCAAAGCCGAGATCCCCATCCCTGGAACGTCGAAGAATGCTTCTGCTTAAATAGAGCACCAGGCAGGCAGCACGCAGCAGGTTCCAGAGCTGTTGTGATGCTGCCTGCTGTTTTAGTGTCCTCATGAAGGATGGTAGAAACCCCTCGCCTTGAAGGCGAAGTCTCGCCCTTACAGGGATCTTCCAGAAACGTCTCTCAAACCCAGGGCGAAAGCCCTGGGAATAAGCAGTGAATAGTAAGAGAGCCCTGTAAGGGCGAGACAAGTGTGCCAATCACAAGTCGCCTTCAGGCGACACAGTTCAAACCCCTCGCCTTGCACGCGAGGCCGGTAATCCTTGCGCCTTTGCTCCTGTGTTGCACTTCATCTGAAGCCTCCGAAGGAAGCCAAGGCGCAACGTATTTTCAGCTGAACTGAAGGCATGCCGCGGCGCGGATATTGCTTTAATACTGTAGTGAACCGCAGGATAAACGTCGAGGCGTGCCATGATTGGACTAAGCTATCCCAAAGAGTTCTGGCTCCGGCTCACCAACAGCGCTCTCGGCATTTTCTTACTGGTCATTGTTGCGCTGGTGGCTGTTGGCTTGGTGCTCGATGCTGTCAGACGTGCGAAGAAGCGGCTAAGGGATGTCAGCACAATGCCTTCCGACACCAGTTGTGCCGGGATCACGCTGCAGGACGGTGGTGAGAAGATCGTCAGGGAAAACTCTGACCTTCCTGACAACGCGGGGCACACTCGACCCTAGCCTCAAACGAGTGTATCCGAATGAACCAAGCCGGTCGGTTACTGCGCTCGCCGTGTGATGTTGGTCTGCCATTTTGATTGGCCAGCACAATATTAAATGTGGTTAAATAACTCGATTGCTTGGTGAAATTCCCCATCAAAAACTGCCTTCTTTTTTTAGGCGCATATTTATGGCGTTGCACTCGGAGGCCGGGGAGGGCTTGCTGGAAAAGGTCTGATTCTTGCGGAGGACGCGGATTGGGGCCATACTGAGGCACCTATGCACCATGCACTCGTCGGAGGAAGTCAGCCTCCCATCAGACGCTAATGCACGGCCTACTTGCTATTGATGCCTGCTTGAGAGTCTTGTGACGGCTGGCCTAAATCTCTCCTTCGGATGATGCACAGGTCGGTCGAGGGCTGAACCTCGGTGCGATTTCTGGGAAGGAAACAGAATGAGTGAAAGCAGCGGCTTGGATCTGATCGCAACATTTCTCGGTAGCGCAAACATATTCATGTTTGCCGTGAACGATGTCTTCGAGGAGAGGCTGCTGAAGCAAGCCATCAGCGGACAGCTCACAGTATCGCAGGCGAAGCTTCTCAAGCTGGTGAGTCTGAGTGATGCTCAGACCGTGGGAGATGTGGCTGCCTTCCTTGGCATCAGCAATGCCGCGGCGAGCAAAGCAGTGGATAAACTGGTGCGCCGTAACCTGATGCGTCGTAGAGAGGGGGAGACAGATCGCCGCTCGATTCACCTGTCGCTTTCAGATCTCGGTCGTAATCTTCTGGACACTTATGACGCTGTCCGGCAGAGGAAACTGGAGGAAATCTTCGGCCAGGTTCCCCCCGATGAACTGAGGAAAGCCGCGGAATTCCTGAACCGTCTTTCAACCTTGATCGTGGATCACAGCGCCAAGGCGGAGGAGATTTGCCTCCAATGCGGCATGTATTTTCCGGAGAGATGTCTGCTTCAAGAACTGGAGGGACGCGACTGCTACTACTCCAAACGCAGGTCTCGCAGGGACAGCCGGGCAACCGCCGCCGACAACGCCTGAGGTCCCTGAGGAGCAGCAGGGTGATCGCGTCGCGGATCCGAAAGGTATTCTCTTGTCGAAGTATCAGGGCTAGGCAGTTCTGCAGTTGCCCTTAGGGCTGGCGCAAGAATAAATTCACATTTTGGCGCGAGCGCCCGCCGCCGCGCCCTTTCAGGCTGCGGCCCGCAGGCCCGCTGGCTTTGTTGCTCGCTCCTCACATTCCACCCCGGGTATAGCTCGTCGCTCGCGCCACGCCAGCGGGCCTGGGGGCCAGCAGCAAAATGTGAAGTTATTCTTGCGCCAGCCCTTAGCACAATATGATGACCAACCAGGCAATCCAGACGGAATGATCCAATCGCGGTGATACGAAAGGACACCCGCTTCGGGAATTGAGTGTATGGCTTCCCGGCATGCCGCTCCTCATGGGCTGCTGCAACACCTCTGACGAGCAACATCGCAGCGAATGAGATCCCAACATATCGATCCGGATTGCACCTCATGTGTGTTTCCGCCGCTGGGAGTCCTGGGCCGTGACAATAATGAATTCCCTGCCTGCGGCCGTTTCACGGCCAGAGCAGGTTTGGGTTGACGTCGGCAATTTTGAACCAGGAGCCCCGGCCGCTTCCCTCGCAGGTGCCTGCGGAACTCGGGGCAGTGATCATGCGCTGTCTGGAGAAGGAGCCAGGAAAGCGATACCAGCAGGCGGGCGAGCTACGGGAGGCGCTGGTGGCAGTGCAGGCGGGGACGGTGTCGCCGTGGGTGGGGTGGCACTGCCGGCTGGCGTACAGTCGCTGGCTGGTGATTGCGGCTGCGGCGCCGGCGCTGTTCATTCTGGCCGGTATCCTGGTGGGGCTGGATGTCGGCGGGCTGCGTGGATGGCTGGCTGGAAAAATGGGGATCCCGGCGCGGGCGGTCAGGCTGGCGGTGCTGCCGTTTGTGAACCTCACGGGGGATCCCGAACAGGAGTACCTGAGCGACGGTATGACGGTGGAGATGATCGCACAGCTGGGGAGGTTGCATCCCCAGAGCCTGAGCGTGATCGCGCGCACGTCGGTGATGAGGTATAGGAAGCCGCGTGCCAGCTTCTGAGTGACTGGCATATCGCCCACCG
>DASQID010000184.1:0-2794 GCA_035631775.1 Acidobacteriota bacterium | reverse complement strand
GCCCAGCTCGCTCGTGAGCTGGTGCAAAAACTTTCCCCTCAGATCGGCGAGGATCTGGCTTCCGGGCTGATCAACGCCGATCAGTCCGACGAGGCTGGGATTTACGATCAGCGCGAGCGCGTAAAGCTGCTCCGCCAGAAGTTGAACGCGCTCCAAAGCGAAGACGCCAAAAACCTGCTGAGCCTGGCAGACAACCTCGTGAAGAGGAGCGTGTGGATTGTCGGGGGCGACGGCTGGGCCTACGACATCGGGTACGGCGGGCTGGATCACGTCCTTGCCTCCGGCCGCAACGTGAACATTCTCGTTCTCGACACCGAGGTCTATTCCAACACAGGCGGCCAGATGTCCAAGTCGACGCCGCGCGCCGCGGTGGCCAAGTTCGCTGCGGGCGGAAAGCCGCTGGGGAAGAAGGACCTGGGACTGCACGCCATCAATTACGGAAACGTCTACGTGGCGACCGTCGCTCTGGGTGCGAACGACGCCCAGACGGTAAAGGCGTTCCTGGAGGCGGAGTCCTACGATGGACCGTCGATCATCATCGCCTACAGCCACTGCATCTCCCATGGAATCGACATGACCCATGGCTTGCAGAATCAGAAGGCTGCGGTCAACAGCGGCCACTGGCCGCTCTACCGTTATGATCCGCGTCTGACGGAGCAGGGCAAGAATCCTCTGACCCTGGATTCAAAGGCGCCTTCCATACCAATCAAGGACTATGCCTACATGGAAACGCGCTACAAGATGTTGACCCTGAGCCAGCCGGAGGAGGCGAAACGTCTCCTGCAACTAGCGCAGCGTGATGCCCGGATGCGCTATCACTTCTACCAGCAGCTCGCAAGCCTCAAGTACGGTGACGGAGGCGAAAGCGGAAAGACAGCTGAAGAGAAAAAACCTGCCGCTGAACCCGTTCTCGCAAAGTAGTCAAACTGTGCCTGACGACCGGCGATTGGCAGCTGCAAATGCAGCAATCGCCGGTCCTCAACCATCTGCCGGCTCCTGTCCCCCATGACAACCACATACCAGCCCCGAGTGACGCCGTGGGAGATTGAAGAGGAAGACTTCACCCTGCTTCCTTCCTTCCAAGAGAGGATCAGGTTTCTTCTGAAATACGCGATCCTCGCCCCTTCCGGACACAATACTCAGCCGTGGCGGTTCAAGTTGGAGCCGGAAGGACTGTGTGTTTACGTCGATTCCAAGCGGCGTCTGGCCATTGCCGATCCGGATGACAGGGAACTGAACATCAGCATCGGCGCTGCCTTGATGAATCTCAGGGTTGCGGCGGCGCGATTCGGATTTTCCTGTGATGTCGAATACAACGCGGACCCGGCCGACGACCTGCGTGCCACCGTAAGACTCTCGCCCTTGGGCGGCAGCTTCAGTGAGCTCAAGGACATTTTTCCGTCAATTACAAAGAGACACACCAACCGTCGACCCTTCGCGTCGCGATCGTTGAACGAGGCTGCCCTGTGGAAGCTGAGAAAGAGTGCCATCGGGGAACAAGCCAGTCTGCGCATCATATTGGACCGGGAAAAACTGGCTCGTCTGGCTGAGCTCATCGCGAGCGGGGACAGGATTCAGCTCTCTGATGCTGCATTTCGCAGGGAGCTCGGAGCCTGGATTCGTCCCAACTCCTCACACGAGAGTGATGGCATGAGTGGCGACAGCTTCGGCGTGCCGGACCTCTTCTCGTGGGGAGGACCCTGGTTGGTGAAAACCTTCAACACCGGACGCATCCGCGGCAAGGCCGATGCACGACTTGCCGTGAACTCGGCCGCACTGGTACTGCTCCACGGCCAGGACACCCTTCGGAGTCTCCTGGAGGCGGGCGAACTTCTGGAACGCTTCCTTTTGACCCTCACCGCCATGAGGGTGCAGTACTCGTTCTTCAACCAGCCTGTGGAAATCCCGGAACTGCGTGAGGAACTACGCCGCGTGCTGGCCCTTCCTGATATGCCGCATCTGCTTTTCCGGATCGGTTATGCCGATCCGGTTACCCGTCCTATGCCCCGCCGCCCGCTCGAAACGGTCCTGGTACCTTAGTGGATGAATTCATAAATACGATGATGTATCGCACCGCAAGGCCCAGCTTTGCTGCAAGCGCTATGCCAGATCATTTCACAGCCGGCGCATCGATTGTCAACTCAATAGGTTGTTTCACTCGGAAAAACACATTGCGTAACCATTTAGCGACTTCTACACGGGAAATATTCCCCGATACTTTTTGCCTCCGAAATGCGACTTTGCTGGCGCGCATTCGGCGCATCTGCTTTCGGGCGCAGTGTTTTCGCGGAGGGTCCGTGGCAGGCACGCAATTTGCAATTTGCTATTTCGTGCGTGATCGAAATTGCAGTTCTCGCACCATCGTTTGAGACGCCCCCCCATTAGAAGGGGGACGTATGCTCTGCCGGCACATAGGAATCTTTCTTCTCAATATCTTTGTTTCCTTGATCGTCAATCAAGCTCAACCCGCTTATGGTGGGAGCCGTGCTGCGATGGGTATGCCCGGGGAGTGCAGTGAGACCCGAATATTGGTCAGGAGTACTGAAGGCAGGCCGATTCCGGGTGCAGAGGTTACCGTTGCTGGGCAATTTCATTTCATCGCGGATTCCGAGGGGAGTGTCGCGCTTGATTGCCGGTCCCATTTCAAGCGGCCGACCTATGCCGAGGTGAGTGCCGAAGGTTTCCGGACACGCAGCCGCGTTATCGGGAAGGCCCCTGGGGTGATTGACGTCATATTGAGTCGTGGGGTCGAGGTTCCCAGCGTCTCCCGTGATGCTGTCAATGTCACTGAGCT
>DASQID010000183.1:0-4465 GCA_035631775.1 Acidobacteriota bacterium | reverse complement strand
CGTCTACCAGGAGAAGGAGCGGGGGCAACTCAGCCTGTCCGGCTCCCGGGGAATCAATAGCGCGATCAACGTGGACGGCGCCGATTTCAACCAGCCTTTCTTCGGCGGTCAGCGCGGCGGGGAACGGTCCAACTTCGCGTTCATCATCAGCCAGGAAGCGGTCCAGGAGTTCCGGGTCGTGCAGGGCAATGCATCCGCCGAATTCGGGCGCAGCGCCGGCGGGGTGATCAACGTTGTCACCAGATCCGGCTCCGATGACCTGCACGGTTCCGTCTTCTATTACCTCCGTCACCGCGAATTCACGCCCCGGAATGCCTTCGGTTTCGATCCCGCCCCAACCCGACAGCAATTCGGTGCAAGCCTCGGGGGGCCCCTGGTGAAAAACAGAACCTTTTACTTCACCGTATTCGACGGCCAACGCGAGCACCAGCCACTCAACGTGCGGTTCAACGCCGCAAATCTCCCGCCCGAACTCATGAATAAACAGGGTACGTTCGAGACCACCAACAATGTGGCAACCTGGCTGGGGAAGATCGATCATCGCCTTTCCTCCCGACACACCCTCAGTGCGCGCTACAACTTCAGTAACAACCACGCCGCCAACGCCACGAACTTCGGCGTAACCGACAGCGCCCTGGAGAACAATGGAACTGAACGAGACTCGACGCAAACCGGCGTTGTCTCGCTCACCAGCAGCTTCAGCTCGGGCATCCTGAACGAATTCCGGGCCCATTACACTTACGAATCCAGGCCCCGGATCAACAACCTGGAAAGCGGTGACTTCAAAAGCGTCGCCGGTCCAGAGGTTCGGATCATCGGCTGCTGTGCGCTCGGCGGCCTCGCGACACTCCCCGCCAATGAGCACGATGGGCGCTGGCAGTTTGCCGATAACCTCTCCTTCCTCCACGGAAGGCACCAGGTGAAGCTGGGTGTTGATATTGGCCACACCTCAGTGTTCCAGGTCTTCCGCGGGAACTGGCGAGGCCTGTACGTTTTCACCAGCCTCGACAACTACCTGCGTGTGGCGGGGAACCAGATCAATCCCGCAACTGGCCGTCCGTTCCCCGCAGACTACCTGAGAATCTTCTTTGGAAGAGGCGAATTTCATGCCGGATTCTCGGACTTCGCCGGCTATGCGCAGGACACGATCCGGCTGGGTTCACGCGTCAGCCTATATGCGGGCCTCCGCTATGAGGCCGCTCTCATGCCACAGCCTCCGGTACCCAATCCTGCTCTTCCATACACGGCCGAGGTGCCCAGTGATCTCGCCATGTGGCAGCCGCGAGTCGGCCTGTCCTGGAGCCCTGGCGGTCGCACAGTCGTGCGTCTCGGGGGCGGCATCTTTTACGCGCGCACGCCCTCGCTGCTGGTCAATCAGGTCTTCAACTCCAACGGCAATCCGGACGTGGGGATCACTCTTGACCTGATCGCTCCACAGATCGACGCGGTGCAGAGAATTCACCCCGAGTTCGTTTTTCCGTTCGTCCCCGAAACTTCAGATCCCCGGGCGGCTTCCTATTTCACATCTCTGGGGATCAGCGTCAGGCCTGACGCTTCCTTTTTCGCGCCGGACTTCCGGAACCCCCGGTCGCTGCAGTACGGGATCTCCATCGAACGCCAGTTGACGGGCACACTGGTGGGCAACCTGAGCTACATTCACAATCACACTGTCCACCTTGAGAGGATCAGGGATGTCAATCTGCCGCCCCCCACACTCGCGCCGGATAACTCGAAGCCTCCCGTCCTCAGGCCCCGGTTCGATCCCAATGCCAGACTCAATCCGGCCTACGCAGTCCTGCGGCAGCAGGAGAGCAGCGCCCGCTCGAACTACGATGCGCTCATAACGGGCGTCGAGCGGCGGTTCTCCAGACTTCAGTTCCGGACCAGCTATGTCCTGTCCTATAACCGCGACGACGACTCCAACGAACGGAATTTCCTCGGCATCAGTTACGAGAACGCCTACGATCTCAGCTCCGAGTACCGCTGGAGCCGGAACGATATCCGCCATCGCTGGGTGTTGAGCGGGGTGTTGGAGTTGCCGTGGGGCCTGCAGACCAGTTCCTCTGTGGAGTGGAGCACGGGCCCACCTTTTTCCGCATACACTGGCGTAGACAGTAATGGTGACACCCAACTCACGGATCACCCGATCATCGCCGGCGTCCCGCTTCTCAGGAATTCCTTCCGGCAGCCCAACGTGTTCCAACACGATCTCCGGATCGCGAAGAAGTTCACCTTCGCCAAAGACAACAGCCTGGAATGGAGCGCTGAGCTCTTCAACGTCTGGAACACACAAAACTACATCTTCGCGACCAACCCGAATGAACAGGGGCCAGTGGGCGCTATCGGCTCTCTCTGGGGACGGGGGCAAACCCCTCTGCCGACGTTTCGTGCGAAGTACTTGCCCGACGGGTCACTCAACGCAAACGGGCTCTATCCTGGATCGCCCTTCCAACTGCAGCTCGCTTTGAGGTATCACTTTTAACAAGGGTGTCTTAAATCGAGCCGTTCGTTGGACATGATTCGACCGTATTGGTTTCTCTTCATCACAATCCTAAGTCGCTCGGGGATCGCCGCATCACCGGAGCAGGCCGAGGATACCCTCCGGCAGGCGGTCGCATGTACCGACAGGTACGCATGGGGAGATGCGCTCCCGTTGTTCGTCCAGGCCGAACAGGAACGGACGGAGGCAGGGGACGCCGCCGAAGCGGCGTTCGCCCGGGTTGGACGCATCCGCGCGTCAGTAAAAGAACTGTCCGCCGAACGCATTTACGATGCCCTAAGCAAGGAGATCAAACGCGCGCCCTGGGGATCCGATTCGCTCCTTCGTTTGGGGGCCTTGTTTCTGAAAGCCGACGCGGAAGCTGATGTCGACGCAATCGGTGTGCGCCCCTTCGACGCCGATCAGCGCCGCAGGGATTGGCAGGAGATTCTTGTCCTCTCTCAGAAACTCGGAGACCGCCACATTGAGGCTCGGGCCAAGGGAGAGCTTGGCTTGGTGAAGGTCCTGGGAGGAGATCCGGTCGGCTCGGATGAAATCGGTGCAGCCCTCTGGCAGGCAAAGGACGTCGGCGACGTGAGAAACGAATTTCGCTTCAGAACCGCCATTGCCCGCCTCTATTTGATGGTCGGGCGCTCCCACGACGCCCTGGGCCACCTCGAGCGGGCGGTCGATCTGGCCGAAAGCGAACAGGCTCTCTCGTATTTCCCTGCCTGGTTCGAGGAGGCTGTCGCCCTGCTCGACGAACGCCGACTTGCGGATGCACTTCCCTTTGTCGAACACTGCGTCGCTCAGGCCCAAATCACCGGTAGCCCAGCGAATGCTGCGCAGTCGTTGTATCTGCAGGCGCGAGTCGGTCTTGAAAACGGCCGTCGATTCGAGGCTGTCGACTTCCTCAAACATGCTCTCGATCTCGCTTCAGAGGCCGGGTACTACCGGCTGATTTCGATCGTTTCGCTGGAGCTTTCCCGCATCTATCGCGCGCAGGGCGAATTGTGGAAAGCGGTAGACAATTCCGAGGCGGGCCTGCGAGCCAGCCGCGAGGTCGGGGATCCGACGGACGTTTTTATGCAGATCCACAACGAAGCGACCCTGCAGGCCGATCAGGGCCGTTTCACGCAAGCAGACCATCTCTACGGTGGAGCCGTCCGTGCACTGAATTTGTTGCTCGCCAAGTTCACCAGCGCATATGCCCGCGCGTACTTCGTCTCCAGAATGAGCGACCTGTATTCGGATTATTTCTCTCTCGCCCTCCTCAAGCTGAAGGACCCCTCCAAAGCCTTCGCCATTCTGGAGCAGGCACGCGGCCGCAGCATTTCGGATTCTCTTCGAGGGAGGTGGACGGATCCCGCTGGGGAAACCGACGCCGCAATTCGGAGTCCTTTCGAGCAAGCACTCACGCGGCTTCAATTGCGGTTCTGGTACAAAGAGCAACCCAAAGAGTTCCGCAAGACGCTGAGCGAAGTTTTCGACCTCGGGCAGCGGCTTGGTCCAAGCCGCGAAAGCGGCCGGCATTCGATCGAAGCCCAGACGTTTCCCCCCATCCCTCTCGCCGAGGTTCAAAAAAGCCTCTATCCGGAGGAGGTAATCCTTGAATACGTTCTACGGGAGCCCTCCTCAATTTGCCTGGCGATCAGCCGCACAGGTGTCCACGGGGTACCTCTTGCACCCAGGCATGTCATCGAAGAGGCCGTTGCGCGCTACCGTAGGGAGATCCTGCAAGGGAGTCGTGGTGCTGAGACTGCGCGAGCGCTCTATGATCTCCTGCTCGCACCTATCACGGGGCTGGACAAACGGCCCCGAATCACTATTGTCCCCGACGGGTTGCTACATTTGCTCCCCTTCGAGTCGATAATCGCACCGTCCGGGAAGATGTTCATCGAGACACACCTGATCGACTACAGCCCGTCAGCGACGGTCACGTGGCTCCTGAGGAAGATTCCGGCGAGGCGTGTATCTCGCTGGAGA
>DASQID010000182.1:0-5580 GCA_035631775.1 Acidobacteriota bacterium | reverse complement strand
TGCGGCTATGCCGCTCCGTGTAATTCGTGAAATTTGCGGCAGATCTTCTCCATTAGGGGGAGCATATGTTTGCCTCCGATTCGACCCGGAATGACTTCCAAAGACATGCCCGTTGCGCGATCATGCTCTCCGTTCTCATATTCCCATTCTCTCAGCGTCCATCGGATCTCGCCCAGGGCCAGACGGGCCGCACGCAGACCATTCGGGTTCAAGTAGATCTCGTGACCATCGAGGTCGCGGCCCAGGATAGGATGGGAAAGCCGGTTCTGAACTTGAAAAAAGAAGACCTCAGGCTTTACGAGGACGGCAAGCAGCAGGAGATCGCTACATTCGATACTGTCAACTGTGACGGTCAGGCCCAGAGCTACTCGAGGCGAAGCGATTCGTTCGGCGACTCGAGCAGAAGTAAGATCGTTTTGATAGTGTTCGGGGATGGCGGTACCGCGCCCTGGGAACTCAAGACCGTGCGCGATGCGGCGGAGACCTACGTGCGGCGGAACATGCGCCCGAGCGATTGGATGGGTGTTGCCGTATATTGGCGCAGCCTGACAATTACCCAGAATTTCACCCAGGATCCCGCCAAAGTAATTGAAGCCATACGAAAACCCGCCGCCTCCTCCGATACCAGCCCAGGATCGACTGTCAGCATCGGCCAGAACCTCGGCCTGAACTTTCTACGCAGTCTGATCCCGCTGACGGCATCGTTGGAACCCACTAAGGGCCGCAAGGCCATCATGATTTTCTCCAACGACTTTCCACATCCGTCCGTCCAGCATTTCGAAAAACTCTTGGAGACTGCCAGGAAAGCAAATGTTTCCTTTTATACCCTGACGCCGCGCAGGGCGAGCGCCGGTGGGGGAAAACCTCGTGCCTCGAACGAAGCTCCTGTCCGCGCACCCGATCAGAAGGGAAACGGCCGAGGAAGTCTGCGTTTGGGCGCGGCGTCTGCCCCTTTGTCCTTCAATGGTGGCGGCCAGGTCACTTCCCAGCCGCCCGGCACCGTGCCTCTTTCACCCGAACAGCGCCCGCAGGAACCGTACGCCGGAGACTGCTTGCGGTCCCTTTCGGAGGCGACAGGCGGTGGATTTGTGCAAGAATCCAGCGACCTGACTGCCGCCATGGATTCCTTCAATCAGGAGCTTTGCCAGTATTATCTGCTTGGTTTCCAGAGCACCAATCCGAGGCCCGATGGCCGATTGCATAAAATTGAGGTAAAGACGGGCATCAAAGGAGTGAGATTGAAATATAGGTCCGGGTATTACGATTCAAGGCCGGTTGATGCACTTGCAGGAACTAAGGATGAAAGGCCCTTGCTGGGTGCGCTCTCGGCGCCGGCCCCGGCCACTCAACTACCTCTTGCATTCCGACCGTTCTATTTCTACGACGGACCTCAGGAGGCGCGGATCCCGATATACGGACGAATTCGGCGCGGTTCGAGTGAACCGGGAGACAAAGCCGCGAGGTCGCGTTCAACCGTTGATTTGATGGGCGTGGCCTATGCGGAGGACGGAAGGGTGGTCGCACGCTTCAGTCGCACGCTGAACCCAGATTCAGACCCGGGACGACAGGGGACGAATTTGGACCGAGACATCGCATTCAGCAGCTACATGAAGCTCCGACCCGGCAAATATCAACTGAAGCTTGTGGCCTCGGACTCGCGCGCCGGCATAGGCACGGCCGTTCAGGACCTGATAGTGCCAGCGTTTCCACCAAGCGGCATCGCCGTCAGCAGCCTTGTGGTGAGTCAGAGAGTCGAACCCCTTCCCGAACTGATCCGAGACATGCAAGCCAGCCTCCTGAATGAGACCGATCCCTTGGTTTATCGTGGGCATCAGATCTCCGCTTCCGTCGACAACACATTCTCCAGACAAAAGCCATTGCTGATTCTCTATAGGATTTACAGCCTGAATGTGGAGGAGGCCAACCGATCCCTGATCGCTGAAGTTCGGCTCTTGGACGAAAAAGGTGAGACCGTACTATCACGATCCATAAGGCTGAATAAAGTTGCTCAATCCGGTCAGCACGGGGACCTGATCATCGGCTTTAGCCTGCCAGTCACCGACACTCAGCCGGGGAAATACCGCCTTCATGTCGAGACAGTCGAGGTGACCACGAGGCAGTCTGTAGCGTGTGAGACGCAGATAGTCCTGGAGTGACACTCAGGTCGCAACCCCGGGCTGCGCCGCGCTTGCCCGGGGCTGTTGACTTGCCCCCCTCCGGGGGCATTTTTGAAGCCACCCGCTCCGCGGGTGGAGCCTCGCTTCCGCGCCTAACGGACGAAGACGAAGGATTCCTTTGCAACCTTGATCGAGGACTTGCGGTTTCGAACGGACCACGTGGACGTGTCGTACTCCACTATCTCTCCGGGTTCCCGGAGCACCCATAAACCCCTTTTTGATTGAGCCCCTTCGGCATAGCTGACGCCCGATAAGAGGCACGCCCACAACAACAACATTATTGCTCTGGCTATGTGGCTCATTTCTATCCCTTTCCAGCAGCTTCAACAAGGATGCGGCTAGAAATCTAATCGGCAGATTGAGCCGTTGGCTTGACCTGATCGTGGTGTCAGGTCATCAAGATTTCATTTTGCGCACCTGCCTCTGTTAGCGTCCCGATGAAGGCCAGTGGAAACCCCTCGCCTTCAGGCGAGGCATAGGGTAGCGAAGTCGACAGTCGACGAGAAAAAATCGTCTCGCCCTTACAGGGCTCTCTGAAGGGCGCTTCCCCAAGCCCTGGGAATAAGCAGCGAGCAGCAAGAAAGCCCTGTAAGGGCGAGACAAGTACACGGATCACAAGTCGCTATTAGCACAGCTCAAACCCCTCGCTTCGAGGCGAGGGTTGTTTCGTGAGGAGATCCGGAGAATTAAATCTCCAAGATCTGACACCACACACGTGGCCGTCACTCGTACCGCAGGGCTTGCATGGGATCGACTTGTGATGCACGGTGTGCGGGAATGAAGCCGGCGACCAGCGCCACAAGTGCTAGCGCAGCGGCGGAACCCGCAAACACCGCCGGATCCGTTCCCTTGAGCTGATAGAGCAGGGACTGCGCGAATTGTCCCAACCAGATGGCGAGGCCCAGTCCGGCAATCCCCCCAATGAGAGTCATCACTCCAACCTGCCGAAGCACCATCGCACGCACTTGAGCGGGTGCTGCGCCCAGCGCCATGCGCAGCCCGATCTCCCGGGTGCGCTGCGTTACGGTGTAGGCGAGCACTCCATACAGTCCGACCGCCGCCAACAGGGTCGCCAGGCAGGCGAATGCTGAAGACAACACGCTGATCATGCGGTCGAGGAAGACGTTCTCACGCACTTGCTGGGGCATCGTGCGCAGGTTCTCGACGGGCAGATTCGGATCGAGCCTCGCAACTACCTTCGAAATGGTCGAGAGGAGTTGCTCCGGATCCAGAGAGGTTCGGGTGTAAAAGCTCAGGAATCCCAACTGGTCGTCCTGCCGGTAAGGTCGGAAGAACAGCGGTGGCACTTCCTGCTTGACCTGACTATATTTGGCGTTCCGGACGAGCCCGACGATCTCGGTGTCGAGCCTTCCGCCGCGATTGCCGATGCGCTTGCCGACGGCCTCCCGCCCGAGATCGAATTTTTTGGTAAAGGCCTCGTTGACGATGGCCACTTTCGGCGCGGCGGCACCGTCGGAACGGGTGAACTCTCTGCCGGAAATCAAGGGGACGCCGAGCGTGTGGAAATAACCCGGACCGATTTCGTTATAGCGCGAGTTCATGTCCGTGTCGGGTCCGGCTTTATAACCCTCAACGGACACATCGTTGCCCCAGTTGTCTCCAGCCAGCAACGGAACCATCGAACTCGTTACGCCGGTCACTCCCGGCAATGCGGCCAGCTCATCCTCCAGGCGCTCGAATAGTTGTGCAGAGCGCTGCGGAGAGTAGCTGTTCAGAGCGGGCGACAGGCTGAAAGTGATGACGTTGTCCAGCCTCAGACCGAGATCCGCGCGGCTGATATTGGTAAGACTCTTCAGGAACAACCCCGCCGCCGCGAGCAGCGCCAACGACAGCATGATTTGCGCGGTGGCCAGCGCCGCACGAAAGCGCGACGCAGAGCGAGCGCCGGAGGGCTGGCCTGCCTGGCCTTTGAGGGACGACATCAGTTCGGGCCGGGTGCTGTGCAGTGCGGGGAACAGGCCGAAAAGCAATCCTGTACACAGTGTCAGAAGCGCTGCGAAGATCAGGACCGGTAGGTCGAGCCTGAACTGGATTGTTTTTACAACCTCGGCGGGCAGTAGCGATGCTATCAGATCCAGCGTCCATCGGGCGATGAGCAGACTGACACCACCGGCAAATACCGCCATTAGGCAGGACTCCGCAAGCAGCTGTGAGACGAGTTGCCAGCGGCTCGCCCCGATCGAGAGCCGGACAGCCATCTCTCCAGCCCGCGCCGCTCCGCGTGCCAGAAGCAGGTTTGCGACGTTCGCGCAGGCGATGACCAACACGAAGGCCGTAACGCCCAGAAGCAGGCGGAGCGGCGTCCTCGCCTCGCCGGGCACAAAGCTCTGCCCGCGCGTGCCCTGCTCCGCGAGTATGGGCTTCGCTCTGAAGCGGGCCATGGTCTGCTCGCTCATGCCTTTCTGGAGGGAAGCCTCGAGGTCATTGAGGATCGCGTGGTACTGGCCGTTGAGAGACGTACGGGCCTTCTCCAGCGAGATCCCAGGCTTCAAGCGCGCAAACAGATACGCCCAGTAACTGCGGCGGTCGTTGAAGCCCTTGAAGCCCGGCTGCATATAATCACGCATGGTTATCGGCACGAACACCTGGGGCTTCGCCCCAAGCGTTGTTCCGTCGAAGCCGCGCGCCGCGACGCCGACAATGGTCATCTCTTGGCCGTTGACGATGAGGGGCTGATTTAGCACCCCGGGATCTGCGGCAAACCGCGTCTGCCAGTATGCGTGGCTCAGTACCACAACGTGCGACTCGCCGATGGTACGGTCGTCGTCTGGCCCGAGCAACCTTCCGAGCGCCGGCCGGACACCGAGCAGCGGGAAATAACCGCCTGAGACTAGCATGCCGTCACCGTTCAAGGTCTGGCCTCGGGCCGCGAGATTCGCGCTGAACAGACGATGGGCTGCAATCCCCGTGAACACCGTCTGGACACGCTCCAGGTCGCGGAACATCGGATAGCTGAATACCTGGTCGCAATCGCCCGCCTGGTTGCACGATTGCGATCCGGGCTTCGGCCCCGGGGCGGACAGGTTTACGAGCTTTTCCGGATCCTGCACGGGCAGAGCACGCAGAAGCATCTGGTTGAAAAGCGAAAAGATTGCCGCATTCGCGCCGATGCCAAGCGAAAGCGAGATGATGGCAATGACGGTCACGAATGGGGTCTTGAAAAGCATGCGCAGCGCAAATCTGAGGTTCATCATGATTTGATTATACGGTCCGGAGGAAGCACTGGTTCAACCTATCTGCTGCTCGGGGTCAGGTAATTGGGGTAATTGCTTGTGCTAGACCCCCAGCTTTGCTGGGGGACCCACAGAGTTTGACAGTTCCAGGACCCAGTTTTTTGGTACGCACGGGGTTCATGTGCGGGGGGTCACCAGACCCCCCGCGG
>DASQID010000181.1:0-3180 GCA_035631775.1 Acidobacteriota bacterium | reverse complement strand
ATGAGATCGCATCTCGGCTCGAAACCCATTCATGTGCGGGGGGTCATCAGACCCCCCGGCGCAGCCTGCGGCTGCGGCGAGCGCAGGCGCTACAGGACTCTTCTTTCAGCCAAATTGTGATCTTATTTTTGCACGGACCCTAAGCGCTGCTGTGATTTAATAGGGCACTTATGAGAGGCCCGACAATGAAGCGCCACCCGAGGATAATTGTGGGAATTGCCGGTGGAACCGGTTCCGGCAAGACCACCATTGCCGAGGAGGTCTGCCGCGAACTCGGATCGGACAATGCGGTAATCATTCACCAGGATTCATACTATCTTGACCGCAGCCTGCTGCCGACGGACGACCGCGATCGCATCAATTTCGATCACCCATCCGCATTCGATTGGAAGTTGTTCAGAAAGCAAATCCACCTGCTGCGTCGCGGGCGAGTCATTCACAAGCCGGTCTACAACTTTCACACCCACTCCCGCATGCCAGAAACCACAAAGGTCGAGCCACGTCCCGTACTGATTGTGGAGGGAATCTTGGTCTTCGATGACCCCGAACTGCGCGGCATGATGGATATGAAACTTTACGTCGATGCGGATGCCGACGTCCGCTTCATCCGCCGGTTGGATCGTGACGTGCGAGAGAGAGGCCGCTCCCTGGAATCGATTGTCGATCAGTATATGAGCACGGTCAGGCCGATGCACCTGCAGTTTGTCGAGCCTTCGAAACGATATGCCGACATCATCGTTCCGGAAGGCGGCCACAATCGTGTCGCTCTTGATACGATCATCGCCCGTATCCGCACAATGCTGTAATCGCCCTGTCTTTCGAGTTCTGTCGGCTGGATTTTTGCAGTGCTTTTGTAGGGTCGCGCAACAATTGACGATTAACGATTTCCGGATCGCAACAAATCCTCAATCGTTAATCGTAAATCGTCAATTAGTTGCTCGGCTGTGCTGAGCAACCCGGATTCGAAGGCTCACGACACCTTTTGTGCGGCGGCCTCTTGCACGATTTTGACGCCGGCGGAGGCCCCAACCCTGGTTGCACCCGCGGCGATCATCTGCTGGGCGGCGGCAAGATCGCGGATGCCGCCGGCGGCCTTCACACCAACCCCCGTTCCCACGACGCGCCGCATCAACGCGACATCCTGCGCGGTAGCTCCGCCGGGGCCAAACCCAGTCGACGTCTTGACATAATCCGCGCCGGCCTGCTTGGCAAGAGTGCAGGCCTTTACCTTCTCCTCGTCTGTAAGCAGGGCTGTTTCAATAATGACTTTCAGGCGGCCGCAGCCGTCGTGAACCGCGTTTGCAACCTGGCAGATATCGTTCAGCACCATTTCGTCGAAACCCGACTTGAGCAGGCCGATGTTTATCACCATGTCCACTTCCCGGGCTCCGTCGAAGATCGCCCTGCGCGCTTCATAGGCCTTTACGTCCGCAGGCGTCGCCCCCAGGGGGAACCCGGCAACGGTGCACACTCCGACGTCCTTATTCGATAACAGCTGCGCGCAGAGCTTTACCCAGGTCGGATTAACGCATACCGTGGCGAATCGAAACTGCCCGGCCTCCCTGCAGAGCTGGCGTACCTGCGCTTCCGTAGCATCGGGTTTGAGCAGTGTGTGATCGATGTATTTCGAGAGATCGTTATGTACCGGTGGAGCGCCGAATTGAACGCCAAATCGCTCGGCCCCGCACTCCACCAAGCGGCGCAGCCCATCGGGACACTTGTGAAGGCAATCGGTCCGGCATTCGCACAGCGAACCTCCCGTCCCGGTTTGTTTCAGGTTACGTAAGATTTCCTCGGTAATGTCGCGAACGATTCGCTCTTTGGTATTCGCATCCATAATGTGTCAAGTGATGTCACGCCCTGAGGCGCTGCTATGATCCGGAGGTAAAATGAAGTTTTTCAAGACCTGAAGCCACGATATTTCCTCTCAATTTCCATTATCTTGCGAACGCGGGCCGCATGACGTTCCTCGCCTGTAGGCGTTTCAAGGAATGCCCCCACGATTTCCCGCATCCGCGCGCCATCAATCATCCGTCCGCCCAGGGTGAGGACGTTGGCAAAATTGTGTTCTCGGGAATTACGTGCGGTAACAGCGTCATAGCACATAGCGGCCCTGATTCCCGGTACTTTGTTGGCGGCAATGGCGGAGCCTATTCCCGCCCCGTCCACTATGATGCCAAAGTCGGCTTTTCCGCAGGCGACTGCTTCCGCGACTGCCTCTGCGATATCGGGGTAATCGACTGTGTTCTTGCTGTGGGTTCCCAAATCCAGAACTTCCGTCGCCTTGAGGGTCAGCAAGAAATCCCTGACCTGTTCCTTTAACTCAAATCCGCCGTGATCCGCACCCAGTGCAATTCTCCGAATCGGACGGCCGGCCAGGGGACCCTTTTGAATCAGCACTCCCCAGGCACGGGCCAAGTCCTCGGCGGCCGCCGTGATAATCGCGTTCTCCGCAGCCAGGACAGTCCCGCCCACGCCGGCATCCCGCACATCCATTTCCGTCACCACCTTGATCGTCGACTTGGGAGGGGATTGCGCGGGTGAAGCAGTCTTGCTGCGTAATTCGGCCAACTGCTTTTCGACGAGGCTTCGAACCAGAGATTCCAGTTCCTTTGCGTCCATCGCTCGACTCAGGCAGCCATTCTAAGATACGCCGTTGAAAACCGCCACGAATTACATGCTGCAACATAGCCGCAACCAATCGTGATCTCCGAGATCCTTGGCCCGACGAGTCTATTACTGCCTGCTGCCCTCTGCCTGCTTGTCACGGATTTGGTTTCCCGAAGCGGAACAATCCCTTCGCAGAAGTGATGGATGCCCGCCCCGATGGTTATTGCTCCTCCGGAGGGGGCATGGAACGGAAGTTGCGGTAGAGCAAAAGGTCATAGATGATCTTGAGCCCGCCGGAAAGGAAAAAGGGCAGGCTCAAAAGGGACGAACCGAAAAGGCGACCGGTCAGGAGTGGTGCCAATGCACTAGCTGCTGTACGTGCGACATTGGTGACTCCGGCCGCCGCCGAACGCTCGTGTGGATCCACTACTGCCATCGTGTATGACTGCCTTGTCGGCACGTCCATCTGGGAGATGCAGAATCTGGCGAGCAGCACCGCAATTGCCAAATGCAGATTCGGCATCAGCGGCACCAGCATGAGCAGAACGTTGGACGGAATATGCGTCCAAA
>DASQID010000180.1:0-2475 GCA_035631775.1 Acidobacteriota bacterium | reverse complement strand
GCAGGGGCGAAAGGCCTTTGTATGCCATGTGTTATCTGTCGCCCCTTCAGGGCTCTGATCTTTCTTGACAATCCCAACCCCGGGCTGCGCTTCGCTTGCCCGGGGCTATTGGCTGGCGCCCCTCCGGGGCGCTTTCCGCATGGCCAAGGAGTTTCGTGACAGAAACTAGGCTAGCCCGCAGAGCGTAGACAGGTCCCGTGCTGAAAACGTTCAAATCATTGCCACTTCGACAAGTATACGGAGATTTGTCTTGGCGCGCCCCTCGCGTCACAGGGTCTGGGCAGAATCAACTTCGCAATTGGCACGAAAGTAAACCACATGTGGCGCGGTCATCAGACCGGCGCGAGTCGCCCCCGGAGGCGGCGACCGGAAGGTCTGATGACCCCCGCACATGACTACATACTGTGCCAAAATGTGATCTTGTTTTTGCGCGAGCCCTTCGCCGTGACTCTTTTGAAGGCCACCGCGAAGGCGCGAAGGGACGCCAAACTCTTTGGTTGCGGCAATTGCCCAGCGTACGGGACGCTGATCAAAAAGGTGCCTCCGTGACACGACGGAAGGCAAAATGGGCTGGAACGGACCGCATCGCCGTTCAGTCCCTTACTCCTTGACTGTGATATACTTAATCACTCGCTGACGGTGCCAGATGCCTACTGTTTCGAAATTGGGAAAGCGCGACCGGTCACCAGCCATCTGGTACCGGAAGCTGCTGGATAATCTCCGTAGCCAGCTGACCTGGCTGGACTGCTTAGTAGGACTCGGGGCCACGATGATCGTCGCGGCGCTTCTGGTTGGATTCCGTTATCAGGTTATCCCGGAGCTCAAGGTCGGCGACATCGCCAACCAGGATGTGCGCGCCATGCAGGATCTCACCTACGAAGACGCCGCCGCCACCGCTCAGAAGCGAGAGGCCGCCAGGGCTTCTGTCCCAGCGCTTTACGAGCTTGATGCCAGCGCGATTTCCAGCCGGGAAGGAGAAATCGGCAAGGCGTTTGCGGCGGCACGGGATCTCCTTGCTCAAAGGCACTTGCGCGAGGGTGGCGAGATCAGTGGCGCGCATGAGAAGGAAATTGTCGAGGAACTGCAGGGCAAGGTTGGTTCGATTCTGCCTCCCTCCATTTTGCCTGTCCTGTTGCGTCAGAAGTTCAATACTGTTTTAGAGGGCCAACTTCTCAAAGTTCTCGATAATGTCCTGCGCAATGGAATCGTCCGTGATAAGGCGCAATTTCTTCGGGATCAGAGGAACGGCATCTTTCTGCGCGACAGCACGATCCCATTTGAACACCCACTAGTGGATGCCTACATGGCACGGGACCTGCCGGCTGCCAGGGAATATTTGCGCCAGTTTCACCTCGAGTTCTCGGCGCTTCCCAGCCGCGATCGCGCCTCTCTCATCCAATTTCTGGAGGGGTTGTTGTTTCCCTCGCTGATTTACAATGAGAGGGAGACGGAAGCGCGACGCAACCTGAGCGCGTCGCGGGTCCATCCTGTCGAGATACAGATCAAGCAGGGAAAGGTCATCATCCGAAACGGGGAGGAAGTGACCCAGAGTACCCTCTCCCAACTCGATGCGTTGAGGAACCTGCAAAAACCGCGCTCCCTCATTTGGCAACTCGGCGGTTTCTTCTTTTTCGTTGTGGCGTTCCTTTACGCTCTCTGGCGCTATTTCGTCCATTATCAAACTCGTCACGAAAAAATACGTACCCATACCGGGCTGATCCTGCTCGTCATCGTGTGCCAGCTCTCGGTCATGCGTCTGATCACGGCGCTGGTTGATGTGCTCGGCGAACGTTTTGATAGCCTGCGCGATCCACTCACTTTGTACTACGCGATTCCATTTGCGTTCGGTGCGGTACTGGTGACGCTGCTGGTAGACGTCAACGTAGGCATCATAGCTTCCGTCATACTCGCCGCACTCACGGGGCTCTTTTATGATGACATTTACCTGACGGTCTATCTCCTGACAGGCAGCATTGCGGCGATCTACAGTATTCGACATTACAAGGACAGGGCGGCGATCCTGAAAGCCGGACTTACGATCGGTATCGTCAACTCCCTGACCTTGCTTTCGATCGACCTGCTTCGCCAGTCCCCGTACGTGCTCTCGGGAACCCTAGGTCAGATCGGACTCGCCTTTGCGAGCGGCATTCTTGCGGCGGCCCTAGTTTCCGTCCTTCTCCCGGCATTGGAATCCCTCTTTAAGATCACGACCGACATCCGACTGCTGGAGCTCTCAAACCTGAATGCTCCAATCCTGAGGCGGCTTTCCGTAGAGGCTCCCGGCACCTACCACCACAGCCTGATGGTGGGAACCCTTGCCGAGGCTGCGGCGGAGGCCATCGGGGCAAATCCGCTCCTGGTCCGGGTTGGGGCGTATTATCACGATGTGGGCAAAATGCTGAAACCGGAATACTTCGTTGAAAATCAGGTATTCGGGATCAACAAGCACGAGACACTCTCGCCGAGTATGAGCTG
>DASQID010000179.1:0-15495 GCA_035631775.1 Acidobacteriota bacterium | reverse complement strand
ATGTCCACGCTAGTCAGGACGTTTTGCGGAGTGGGAGTCGAATACCCGTGCCTCTGTGCAAACTCGTTCTCAGTCAAAGACCATAAAGCTGGTCCCATGCTGCGTCCCGCCAGGCTGTTCGTGGTGAGGTGTTGCCACGGATCAATGGACTTCAGGTAGCGGCACATTTCCTCGTTCCAGGACACGATGGCGGATACTCTTCGAGCCTTCGGATCAATCAGGTCGATCTCGTTCCATAGTTCCCATGCCATCACGTTCGGACTGTATCCCCAGCGGGCGACAATGTAGCGCAACCGGTTTTTGAAAAGGCGGGGCGCCTCAGGCAAGGTGAAGAAGTCGCTCATCCCGGCGCAGGGCCCACCGTTGCTTGTGCTGTACGCGTAATCCTCGGGATCGAAGCCCCGGCGTGGCTCGCCCCTCGAAGTGATATGCCGGACCCAATCGATACACAGTTCCTGGTAGATGCCCAGCCGCTCGGACAATTCCATCACCTGATCGAGGCGCCAGGCATTGTCGAGCCGATAATCGCCCATCCTACCCAGTTCCAGACCAAAATACTCAGAACCGATCCAAAGCCGCGAGAAGTTTCCGCCGTTTTGCGAGAGCCGCAGGATGTAGCGGTAATACTCCGACAGCGGATGCTCCGCGATATTCATGCCGATCGCAAAAAAAGGCTCACCGTCATCAAATTCGAAGTAGTGCGGATCTTTACGCGAGACGCGTATGTAACCGGGGCCTGGTGCGGTTTCTGCTGAAAAAGTTAACGGTGGCGACTGAACGGAGCCACTTCCATCTCGTGCCCGGATCGTTACCGAATACTTCCCGGCTTGCCCGGGCATAAAGCGCACACGCCATTCCGGAGGGCCAGCCTCGACCATAGCTTCTTCACTGTAATGCCCTCCTCCCCACACCTGCCTCTCGAAGGGTTGATCAAAGAAGGCAGGTACCTCCATTATTCGTCCGGAGGGAGTTGCGACATGAGCATCGACCTGGATCTGAGCCGCGTCGAAAGGTGTTTCGAAAGTTGCAGACAGGTCGATACGCACGTCGAGACGCTTCCAGCAAACCGGGTGTTTCGTAAGAAGCTCCACTCTGTTGATTGCCAGCTTCGCATTCTGTTGCCACCGGCGCCGGGTGGTAATTTTCCAGGCCAGGTCTTCTCTCGAAATTACCCAGGGATCTTTCGACAGCCCCGGCCCGTCCAGCGAATCGGCCGCGAAACCGTCCGCCGACGCGACGAAATAGGTGGTGAGCGGATACCAGAACCGGACTCTGGCCATAAGCCTGTCCACATCCAGCATGTCGGGCGTGCCCTTCGACGGTCCTACTGCAGTAGCTCCGAACGGCTTTCCCAGCCGCACCATATTGTTGTAGCCATCCCAGATTATGTCGCTGGAGTAGCAGTCCATCCCGACGATGTCACAGTACTCCTGCCCTGGGAAATACGCTGTCACCGACATCCTCCGGTGAACGCTTGAATCCGCCGAATATACCCAGAGGAGGTTGTTCAGATGCTTCACCTGCGTGAAATACTCGAACATGTGGCGCCACAAATCGACGAATTTGTCTTTCTGAAAGGCTTCAGGTTCGCGCTGTCCCCACCAGAACCAGTCGCCGTTTACCGAGGGAAAGGGACGCCACAGGACTACAACACCGGCATCGCGCAGCTCCGTTAGATCCTTGGCAACGCTGTCGAGTTCCTTGAGCCACGCCGCGTTTGCTTCCGTGCCGGGAGTGACGAGCTCACTCAGGTCACCCCGATTGACGTCGCGGGCATCGCCGCCTGTCCAGGGATTTCTCCCCTCAAAGCTGAGAGTCACGAGGCCGCCGGCCTTCCAGTAGTCGATGAGAATACGATTTAAATGACTTCGGCTTAATGCTGCGGGAGCGCCCGAAATCCGGGCAGGAGAGCTGTACATCAAGGAGATCATACCGACACGGTTCCGCAAATCCGACCGCGGCCTGGCGTCTGGATCCGCCAGTGGTTCCGTTTCAACAGCGCTCAGGTGCCGGCCCGACACAATTCGATGATCGTAGCGGCCCGGCAGCCGGCTAAGATATTCGAGGATTCTCTTCGCCTCAGGAGTGGCATTCGGAGAGACCGGTTCCGCAGGCCACATCGTGGCGGTCTGGGCGATGGCGAAGAACGGGAGTATGATGGAAACCCTGAACATTCTGTGGCTCCGCTTAGATGCAAACACGATAGCAAGGCTCGAGCCTCGTTGACCAGGATTCCGGCTGGCCAAACCCTGCACGTTGGACGACAATATCCGACATTCGGGTCTTTGCCGGGCAACCATGTCCAGAGTCAAGACGAACAATGATGTCACAACAGCGGCATTTCTCGCTCGTAATCCAGGGCGGGCCGCAGATATCACCCTCACTTCCGCCGCCGGCGCTTTCTACGTCACCATGCTGTTGGGTTTGCTCTTCGTTTTCGTCTGGGATTGGCTGCGCGCCGGCCATTTTCTCGCGATTCTCTACTCATTCTATGTTTTTGTCATTCTTTTCCGGCTTGTGACCGTAGCGATGGCCCTGGTCGGCCGGCCCGAGATCGTCGTCACACCCGAGGAGATCGCATCGAAGTCGATCCAGAACTGGCCCTGTTACACAATTCTGGTGCCGCTCTATCGGGAACCGGAGGTGGCAGCCAAGATCGTCCGTTACCTCGATCTCCTCGATTATCCACGAGACAGGCTCGAAGTTCTGCTGCTTCTCGAGAGTGATGATTCGTTAACGCGCACCGCGCTGACCAGCATTCCTTTGCCCTGCTACTTTCGATTCATCGACGTTCCCGACACGGCACCACGCACCAAGCCCAAGGCCTGCAACTGGGGACTCCGTGAGGCAAAAGGGGAATTTATTGTGGTGTATGATGCCGAGGATCGTCCAGATCCTGACCAGCTGAAGAAGGCGGTCATCGCCTTCCACAAGGTGCCGGAGCGCATCATCTGCCTGCAAGCGAAGCTGAGCTATTACAACCCGGCACAGAACCGGCTCACCAGGTGGTTCACGATCGAGTATGCCGCCTGGTTCGATCTCTATCTTCCCGGCCTGTACCGCCTGGCCTTACCGATTCCGCTTGGGGGCACGTCAAATCACTTTCGCCGGCACGTCCTTGACGAGATAGGCGGATGGGATCCGTACAACGTCGCCGAGGATTGCGATCTGGGAATCCGCCTGCATCGCATGGGAAAGCGTACTGCGATGCTCGACACGACCACATGGGAGGAAGCCAATTCACGGCTGACGAACTGGATCCGCCAGCGGTCGCGCTGGATCAAAGGCTACATTCAGACGCATCTTGTTCATACGCGACTGCCCGTCCGGACCTTGCGTGAACTGAAACTTCTAGGCACCTTGAGTTTTCTCATGTCTGTCGGGGGACATTCCCTCCTACTCCTGCTCAATCCTCTTTTCCTGCTGGCGGCTATCGTGTATTTGTTCCAAGCCGGACGAAAAGTGCTTGCGGGCACCACCGTCGCCGAACTGGTCCATCGCACGCTGCAAGGCACCATCGCGATGGGTGCGATCGAAAACGGCTATACCATTTTGTCGTCGGTGACGACACTTCTATTCCTCGCGAATTTTCTTTTCATTCTCTTGAACCTCCTCGGTTGCATGAAGCGGCGCCTGGGAGGGATATATCTGATTATGGCCCTGGCCAGCCCAGCGTACTGGATTCTTATTTCAGCCGCCGCCTGGAAGGGTTTGCTGCAGCTCGTGCGTAGGCCTCATTACTGGGAAAAAACGGACCACGGGTTATTTGTCGAACCGGAATCACAACCAGCGGATCAAAGAGATGCCGGACATGCTGGAGCTAATAGGTATTGGTAGCGCAATTAAATTTTTCCAGTATGCAACTGCAAAAGGAGATGCCACCCGCTTCTCTATCACCGGTCCGATACTTCGGCAGTTCTGATCGGAACATTTGATGCATCCTCCAGCCGCTCAAGCCGCGAGCAGCAGGGCACGTCAGGCTGAGGGGCATTGACGAGTGTCAGGGCACGCGTGCCCGAGCCGCGGAGTGTTCCAGCTGCAGTGCTCGCTCACCTTAAACTTCCCGGACAAGCATCTCGGAGGCGCGGCCTACCACAGCTGCTCCGAAAGCATCGTCGTCGATGAACATTTCGTGCTTTGGGAGCACATTCAGCGCGAGGTCCCCGCCAAATTCCAACCCTGAACCTCAACTACCGGTACTGCTCCGGCTTTGGCGCGATAGGTTACCGTGAGGTTGCGCTTCTCACCCGGCACGAGCGGGAAGTAGTTGTCTTCCCACAAGACCGGCAGGATTTCTTGGTCGTGAAAGTTCTGCTCTTCGTCGTACTCCGGCAACCCGTCATTCAATTTCAAGTGAACGAAAAAGGCAACGCTCTGCGTCGGATTTTCAACTGTTACATGCATCACTCCGATATCGCCTTTCGCCTCGGAGCGGCTCGACAGCCTGAGGTTGACCTTCGGCAGTCCCATCAGGCCGGTGAAGTCCGCGTGCTGTTTCGACGGTGTGCGAAGGCGCACTGTGTTGTTCCAGTCCAACACATCGGGTTTGACCGAGAGCCAATAGAAGTTTGAGCTTATGAGTGTCCCATTTGGGTCCTCGAGACGCAAGCGGAGAAAGTAGGTGGGCGTGAGATCTTGAATCTGCGGCAGTGAGAATACCCGGGTGCTGCTGTCCGGCCCCACGTCCACAACAACTGCCCTGGCGTACCTCTCGGACATATCCAGATTATAGATTCCGGCGTTAGCCTTGAGACCCTTGAACGGCTGGTAATAGGAGTTGACGATTACGATCGACTGGTCATCATAAGAATACTGGATGTGCAGCAGTTCGTTCGCCTTTTTGGTTCCGAAGTAAGCACCACCCTGTCGCAGGTAATAGTCATATATGTGGTAGTGCAGCGACGGCCAAGCGCTGTTCAACATCCACCCAATCACCCCGGTTGACGTGTACTTGTTCCGTCCGAACGCCTCGAACATTGCCCGATAGGCCTCATAACCGGCCACTTGAGCCTTCGCAGCATACTCTTCGGCGCTGGCTGATGGACCATATCGGGCATTCACAATCTCCTCATACAACTCCATGCTTCTGAATTCACGGCCCTCGGCGTGATAGTCCCAGTACGTATCGATGGGCCACAGGTGTTCTCGGGGCAACATCCGGCGCAGGCTCTCGAACGGGGGAATTGCCGGCCCAGGGATCGTCTCGGTATTGAACCCGTGTGCGCCGCCATGTTCCTTGTCCAGCAGCCAGTAGGGAGGCGCGACATAAAGGTAAGGGCCCGTCATCTTTACTCCCGTCCTCCCGGTCACTGACGTTGGCGTTGCGGTGGCAGAAGACTGGAATGGGTTGGGCCAGCCATTGTCGTGCAGAATCTTGATGTACATCTCCTCGACTTTTGGAGGCGGCGGAAAATCACTCCCATTCATCCATGACAGCAAGGACGGGTGACTCCTGAGGCGACGGATCTGGTCCCTGAGGGACTCGGCGGCGATCGTATAATTCTCCTCCTTCCACTTCGACCACTGTTCCCACTGATCGCAACAGCACCACCCGGCAAGTACCAGGATGCCATACTCGTCCGTGAGGTCGAGAAAGTGATCGTCTTCGATCTTGCCTTCCATCCGAATCGTGTTGAGGTTCAGATCTCGAACGTACTTGAGCTCGGCTTCTTGCCGCTCGCGGCTGCTGCGCAGCAGCATATCGAATGAATATCCAGCACCTCGAATCAGGATCTTTTTGCCGTTCACGCTGAATACCAGATGATCGCGGGCATCGACTTGGGCTTTGATCTCACGGATTCCGAACCGAATCGACTGCTGGTCGGATATCCCGCCTCCCGTGTCCACCTGCATGTCGAGCGTATATAGGTTTTGTGGGCCAACCTGTGCCGGCCACCATAACTTTGGAGTGGAGACGTTGAGATTTGCAAAGTCATCGGAAGTGAAACTCACGTTCTTCACTTCACGCGGGCCCAGTTCGACCGATTGAGTCAAATGGATGCCACCGATATCGCCCTTCACGACACCGCGTACGGGCTTCTCGCTTGCGTTGCGAAGCTCTGCTGAGACTGTCAGGTGGGCTTTGTCGGCGGCAGGAAGGTCAAGGCGTGTGATTACTTGCGGGTACCGCAGGGAAATTGGGCCGGTTGCAGTCAAATAGACGTCGCGCCAGATTCCCATGCATTTGTCGGGCGGCGTTGGGGCCCAGTCTACAAAGGTGATGGCCAGATCGTCCGGTCCAGGCGGAAAGACCTCGACCGCCAGAGTATTCGTGCCGGGGACTACCGACCCATTGATGTCGAATTCAAAGGTGCGCCAGGTCCCTGCCATTTCCGCGGCGCTTGCGATTAGATGGCCGTTAAGCCAGACGTTCGATCGATAGTTGACTCCGCTGAAGTTGAGCCACACCGTTTTGTTCTGGAAAGCCGAAGGGATGCCGAACTCAGTGCGATACCACCACGAGGAGCGGAACGGACTCTCGGGAGGCATTGGTTTCAGCATGAAATCCTCCCTTCCGATCGGATTGCTTGCACCGGGCAGAGACCGCAGATTCAGTCCGTAATAGGGATCCAAGAGCACCTGCTCCTCGACCAGCGCAGCGAGCACGGTTGACGGTACCGTCGCGGGATACCAGTTGTCCGTCCGGAACCCGGTTGTAGATATTTCCTTACCATCCTTTTGAACCTGAGTTGAAGGCTGAATCTTCCAGTTGTCCTTCAAAACAAATCGGTAGCCTCCTCTCGTTTCCGCATGAGCGTCGGCGTGCGTGTTGGAAAAACCAGCACATGCGATAAGAAAGAGGATACCGTATAAGGTCCGCATGAATGAGCCCTTGATTGACGAGTTGATCTGGTTCGATGACGAACGTTTTAAGTAGGGCCAGTCGGCCAGTCGTTATATTCCAGTCGGGTTGCTCCGGACTTGACAATAAGTGCGAAGACTCGATTGTTAGCATACGCCCTTCCCTGCCAGGATAAGATAAATTCCTGAGGGAAATTGTGTTCGAGCTCAGTTCTCTTGCCCCACGAAGGTCTCCGCTTCCAAGTGTTTCGAGTGCTCGTACTGTTGTTTGAGATTGACGCCTACCGGGCGAAGAAATTGTACCATCTGGTAACATTGCTACTCTGGACGCTATCGGTTGTCGGACTACGTCAATGGATCAAGACCTAACGGCTTTTTTGGGCTCCACGCCGTAGAATGCGGGCATCTTTTCAATCAACAAGAGAGTAGCAAGCAAAATGTCTGCGAGAGTAAGCCAATCATCGGAGACGCCGATCCGTACAGCTGCCCGACGATTATCCGGTCAGCGATACTGGATGGAAAAGGTACTCGAGGAATGTGATCGGGCAGACCAGGAACTTTCGCCCGAAACAATTCATGATCTTCGCATTGCTCTTCGTCGCTGCCGCACCATGGCTGAAGCATTCATGTTCTTCGATCCCTACAGGATCTGGAAAATTATGAAGAAGGAAGGAGGCAGACTTTTCAGGCGTCTCGACGAGCTGCGCGACGTCCATGTCATGATGGAGTGGGCCCTGCGGCTCGGTGCGGCCGCTGATCCGGTCGTGACTCGCATCATGGATCATCTTGTGCCGCGAGAGATGCAGTTGAAACAGGACACTCTCGCGGCCCTCCGCGCATTCGACCGAGAGAAATGGAGCAGCTGGAGCGCACGGCTGCAGATGCGCGCCCGGCGAGTACCGCTGGAAGGCAAGGTGTATCAACTGGGCGCGCTGCGGGCGTGGGATGAGGCCTATCGGCTGCATAAACAGGCACTGCGCAACCGCAGCGTTAAATCCTGGCATGCATTACGTGTGGGCCTGAAGAAATTCCGCTACACGGTCGAGAACTTTCTGCCGGCCAGGCACGAGAAATGGGGGCAGGACCTAAAAAACCTGCAAGACTGTCTCGGCGAGGGGCACGACCTTGCCGTGCTGTGGGATGCCGCTGTCCGCATCAACGTCTTTCCCGATTCTGAGAGTCGCGCGCACTGGCGGGCGCTGATCAGTCGCGAACGGCAGGAACGCATCGAGCGGTACCGCGCAATGACGATTGGTCCCGGTTCTCTGTGGAACGTCTGGAGGTCAGGGCTTCCGTCCCCGGAACGGCTGAGGCAGGCGGCTCTGCAGTGGATGCAGACATCCGCACGTTTCAGGGAGACTGACCTCAATCACGCCCGGCGTGTGCGTAGCCTGGCTCTCCAGCTGTTTAGCGGCCTGAGGACAAGAGGTCGCGCGAGCAGGAAGGAAATCAGAGACCAGCGCAACATTCTGCATGCAGCCGCGATTTTTCACGAAGTGGGGCGCGCCGCAGCTCAAAAGAAGCATGGCAAGACAACCGCCCGCCTTCTTCGCGGGCTTCCTCCGCTGCCTGGATTCTCAAAGGAGCTCCTGCTGCGCACAGCGATCATCGTCCGGCATCACTGCCGCGGCGTTGGAATTCTGGAAGATCAGTATATCGCCGGAATCCAGGAGCGGGAACGACAAACCCTGATACAGCTTACGGCAATTCTGCGTCTTGCAGAGGCGCTCGCCCATTATGACGATCCCCCGATTGCCCGCATCTCCATATGTCGCGATCCCGGCTCCATAATCATAGAAGCCGATGGGTATGCCGCATCCTGCCGTCACGCGGAAAAGGTAGCCCGCGCCCGATACTTGCTGGAATTTGCCTGCAACCAGCCCATCTTCATTCGAAGCACAAGCAACCCGCCGGACACGAACAATTCTGCCTGAAGAGAATTACCCATATGCTGCATCTCTGTGCGAGGAATCATGGAGTGCCGATGTGCAAGCCAGAGCTAATTCTCTTCCTGATCTTCGCGGAACTTGTAGCCAAAACCACGCACCGTCTCGATCCAATATCCGCATCTGCCCAATTTGCGGCGCAGGGACAAGACATGCACGTCGATGGTGCGGTTCCGGACAGTTACATCGCGCCCAATGACGCTATCGATGATATCGTCACGGGAGAACACGTGCCCCGGCCGCGCAGCTATGAAGTGCAGCAGACGGAACTCTGTGGCCGTCAGTATTATTGGTTCATCAGCACAGGTCACCTCATGTCGCGCCACGTCGATGCTCAGGCTCCCTCTCCGAAGCAGTTCGGACTCCGGCTTTTGCTTGACGCTCCGACGCAGCACCGCCTTGATCCGCGCTGCCAGCTCGCGGGGGCTGAAAGGCTTCGTTACATAGTCATCTGCCCCCAATTCGAGGCCGACGATGCGGTCTGATTCCGCGGACTTGGCGGTCAACATGATAAGCGGAATGTTGGAGGTCCGCTCCCCTTTGCGCAGGCGCTGGCAGACCTCGAGTCCATCTATGCCGGGAAGCATCAGATCCACAAGCACGAGGTCCGGGGTTTCCCGCGATGCCAACTCCAGTCCGGCCTCCCCATCGGCCGCCGCGATCACCTGAAACCCTTCCCTTGCCAGGATGTATTGGACAAGCTCGATCAGGTCTCTTTCGTCGTCTATGACCAGAATGGTTCCCTTAGGCATGATGCGACCTCATCGGAGGCAAGGAAATGTGGCCTATTCTTCCATTTCCACGCAGTTGGTCCGGGTCTTAGCCTCCCTGTGGTGGCGCACCTCGCGCCCTTCAACCAGATATATCACCTCCTCCGCGACATTGGTCGCATGATCGCCGACTTTTTCCAGGTTGCGCGAGATCAGGATCAGTGCAAGAGCCCGCTCAATCGTTCCCGGATCGGCCATCATATACGTCAGGAGCACGCGGAATATCTGATTGCGGAACGCATCCACTTTCTTTTCGTCTTGAAAGACCTGGTTTGCGAGATCGCAGTCCTTGCGCACCAGTGCGTCCAAACTGTCACGAACCATTTTCTCCGCAACCTCGGCCATCAGCGGCAAATCGAAGAGCGGTTTCAGAGAAGACGCCTTCAGTACATGGTGTGAGTTCTGGCAGACGTTCACCGCCTGGTCCCCTATGCGTTCCAGTTCCGTCGCAATCCGGGAAGCCATGAAGAGAAATCGCACATCGGCGGCGACAGGTTGCTGGAGGGCGGTGAGGGTCACAGCCCGGTCGTCGATTTCGATCTGCAGGTCGTTGACCTCCTGCTCCTTACGGCCAACCTCTTGACAGAGCGACTCGTCGCGCTCGATGAGTGTCCGCATCGCTGTCTGGATCATCGATTCCGCGAGAGAACCCATACGCAGCAGTTTTTGGAGCAGATCGTCCATCTGCTCATCAAAGTGGCGTTGCATTTATCCGAATCTCCCCGAGATGTATTGTTCCGTCTTTTTGTCGGAGGGGCGGGTAAAGACCGCCTGGGTCTTGCCCACCTCGACGAGGTCACCGAGCAACATGAAGGCGGTATCATCGGAAACGCGCGCCGCCTGCTGCATGTTGTGCGTGACGATGACTATGGTGTACCTCTGCTTCAATGAAAACATCAGCTCTTCAATCCGCGCCGTTGCGATCGGGTCGAGTGCCGAGCACGGTTCGTCCATGAGCAGGACCTCAGGTTCGACCGCAAGCAGCCGCGAGATGCAGACGCGCTGTTGCTGCTCAGGTGTCAGCGATAGTGCTGAAGCATCCAGCCTGTCTTTTAGCGCCTCCCACAAACCGGTTTGTCGCAGCGCTTTCTCCACCCTCTCGATCAGGTCGTCGTTCCTGGACAGTCTGTGAATCTTTGGTCCATAGGCAACATTCCCGAAAACCGAAAGCGGAAAGGGATTTGGTCTTTGAAACACCATCCCGACACGCTTGCGCAGTCTGCGCAAGTCGACGTCGCCTCCCAGGATAGAGTCGCCGTCGAGCAGCACGTCTCCGCTCACTCTCACCTGTGGGATGGTGTCGTTCATCCTGTTGAATACCCGAAGAAGAGTGGACTTGCCGCACCCCGAAGGCCCAATGATCGAGGTGATGGCGTGCGGCCGGATCGTCAGGTTCACCGTCCTCAGCGCTTGAAAATCTCCATACCAGAGATTCAGCGATCTTGTCTCTAGCTTTGCCGTCACGAAGGCTTCCCGTTCCGTACTCTTTTCTTCTGTCTCTAACCAAACCGCCCGGAGATGTAGTCTGCCGTCCGCCTGTCCCGCGGATTGGTGTACAGCTGTGCTGTGGTTTCAAACTCGATCAGTTCCCCGAACAGGAAAAAGGCCGTGCGATCCGAGGCTCTCGCCGCCTGTTTTACATTGTTTGTGACCAGGATGACCGCGAGATTACTTTTTAGCTGCTGCAACGCTTCTTCAATCTTTGCTGTCGAAATCGGGTCGAGGCCCGACGTGGGTTCGTCCAGCAGGAGCACCTTGGGTTCGAGCGTCAGCGTTCGGGCCAGGCAGAGACGCTGCTGCTGCCCCCCGGATAGGTTGCGGGCAGGTTCGTGCAGCCGATCCTTGACCTCTTCCCACAAGTAGGCCGCCCGGAGGGCCGCCTCGACTCTTTGAAGGTGTCTGTTGCTCGGAAGGCCGGATAGCTCCAGCCCGAAAACCAGATTTTCAAAGATGGTCATCGGCAGCGGTATCGGCACGGAGAATACCGTACCCACCTGTCGCCGCAGGATGGCGACTTCCACGCTGGCATCATATATCGACTGTCCGTCGAGCCAAATCGAACCTGAGATCTGAAGGTCCGGGTCCAGTTCGGCCATGCGGTTGAGGCAGCGCAGGAATGTCGTCTTGCCTGCACCGGCCGGCCCGATTATCGATAGAATCTCGCCGCTCCGCGCCTCCAGAGAGATGCCCTTCAGGATCTCGTCGTGGTTTACCCGCACATATAGCGCCTCTGCGCACACCAAGGCCGATCCCGGCGAGAAGGAAATCTCAGTCCTCTCAGCGGCCATAGCGAAGCCTCCGGCGGATCCGCGCACGAATCATGATCGCGGTGAAGTTCAACAGGAAGGTCAACATGAGGAGAACCAGTACGGTTGAGTACAGGATCGGCTTTGTGGCCTCCACATCGGGGGACTGAGTGGTCATGACGTATACGTGGTAACCCAGCTCCATGAACTGATTGTGAAGTCTGGTCGGCAGTTCGGGCAGAAAATAGGCGGCGCCGGTGAACATCACAGGTGCAACCTCGCCGGACCCACGGCTGATTGCCAGAATTCCCCCGGTAAGGATGCCGCCCACCGCCTGGGGCAGTACAACGCGACGGATCATCTGCCACCGAGTTGCCCCCAGGGAATATGCGACTTCTCGATAGCTCTGCGGGATTGCGCGCAGCGCCTCTTCCGTGGCAACAACCACGGTCGGCAGAGTCAACAGCGCCATCGTGAGAGCGGCCCAAATGATGGCCGGTTGGCCGTACACCAGTCGCCCCCCAAAGAAGGCCTTGTCCATCCCTCGCCCGATGAATTCGATAAAAAATCCCAAGCCGAACAAACCGAAAACTATGGCGGGGACACCGGCGAGGTTTTGGATCGCTAGCCGCACGAGATGGACCATCCGTGAGCGTTTCGGTGCGTATTCGTGCATATAGACTGCGGTCGCAACACCAAGCGGGATAACAGCGATGGTCATCAGCAGCACCAGCGCGAAAGTCCCGAAGATCGCAGGGAATATGCCCCCGCTGGTCATCCCGGCCATAGGAGCCTTGGTCAAAAAGCCGACCGAGAGTCGCTGAATCCCGTGAATGAGAATATTGCCGAGTATAATCACCATCATTGCGACGATGGTGATGCATGCCACGGCTGTCAGAGACTGGAAGAAAATGCCGGCAAGTCGCGTACGGTCGAACATGAATTTCAGGAAGCTCCCTGCAGCTTTTTCTGAAGACGGCCTACCCACCAGTGGCCAAACAGATTGGTGACGAAGGTCAGAATGAAAAGGAATGCTCCCACGAAAAACAGCACAAAGTAGTGTGGGCTGCCGACCACCACCTCGCCAAGCTCGGCGGCGATCGTGGCCGAGAATGTTCGAACCGAGTCCGTCGCCGAAAACGAGAGCACGGCGGCGTTTCCTGAAGCCATGAGGACTATCATCGTCTCGCCGATCGCCCTGCCGAACCCGAGCACACATGCAGCCAGCACCCCCGGCATCGCAGAAGGCAGCACCACCCGTGAGGCCGTCTGCCAATTGGAAGCGCCCATTGCCATCGATCCGTCACGATATGCCTGAGGCACCGAGGAGAAAGCGTCCTCCGATACTGTGTACACAATTGGGATGACCGCTAGAGCGAGGCCGACGCCCGCCGTGATCGCGTTCAGGCGATAGGTCCAGCCGAAAGCGCTGTGCAGCCAGCCCGCCACGACCATCAGGCAAAAAAATCCCACCACAACACTGGGAATGCCGGCCAGGATTTCGATGGCCGGCTTGATGATCTCGCGCGCCCACGGACTGGCGAACTCAGCCGTAAAAATGGCGCCGGAGACCGAGAGGGGAATAGCGATAAGGACGGCGATCACGGTCACTTTGAGTGTGCCGGCGAGGAGCGGCATCAAGGAATACTTGGGATGCTCGGAAACCGGTTGCCACGTGAATTCGGCCTCCGGCGTCTGCGGCATGAACAGACTCCTCAAGCTCACCTCCTCATGGACCTCCGGAGACGTCAATACCGGCAGTGCCTCCTTGCCTATAAAGACAAAAATCAATATGAGCGCCAGGATAGCCACGAAGGCGCTCCCCTTGATAACCAGAGCAGCAATGCGATCGTTGAGTGCGTCCGTCCCGCGCCGAGTTAGCGGTTCTGCCACTGTCACTTGCGGACTAGCGGATAGTACCCCACTGCTTCGCATATCTTTTGTCCTTCCGAACTGAGAACCCAGTCTATGAACGCCTTTTCTTCGCCCTGCGGCTCTCCGATCGTATAGAAGAAGAGATTACGGGAAAGCGGATACTTGCCGCTCTGAACGGTCTGAAGGGTGGCCGGAACAGCTTCGGAGTTTTCGTCCTTCTTGACCGGAACCGCCCGGATGCCCGTCGCATAGGCAATGCCGCCGTAACCGATCGAGGCCGGGTCCTTTGAAACCGCATTCACAACCGCAGCAGTGCCCGGGAGCGTCTGGATCTCGCGGGCGAAATCCTCATTCCCGAGAACATGCTCCTTGAAGAATACATATGTGCCGGAGTTATTCTCGCGGCTGTAGGGAACGATCCTCATGTCACTGCCGCCGACCTCTTTCCAATTTGTGATCTGCCCTGTATATATCGCTTTCAATTGTGCCTGTGAAAACACCTGAACCGGACACGTCTGGTGCACATAGATCGCAATACCGTCCAGTGCCACGGGAATCTCTTTCACTTCCGTGCCGTGCCGCGCCTTTACCTGCTCCTATTCTTTCTCCTTCATCGGCCGGGAAGCTTCGCAGATATCCGTTCCGCCGTTGATCAGAGCGGCTATTCCGGTACCCGATCCTCCCCCCGTCACCTGAATCCTCGCACCCTGATGCATCCCCATGTATGTCTCCGCCCAGCGTTGCCCGAGAATCACCATCGTGTCGGAGCCCTTGATGGTAACGACCTTGGGACCTGTTCCTGAACTTCCCCCACAGGCAGACAGCAGGAGTACTATAAGAGCCGCAAACCCAGCAGTAACACACTTCTGCATGAACCCTCCTTGTAGCGAAGTTAAACAAATACACCACGAACGTTATCGTTTGACTTGAATTCGGTTAGGATTGTGTTAAGGCCGAACTCCTGGTCCCTCGCAGCCGAAACCGGGGCGATTGTAACTGCCTTGGTCGCTGAGCCTTGGAAACATTATATTGTCGAGTGGACTATTTCAGCGTCGGCGCCGAGCCGGGCAACGCATAGCGCAGATTTACAAACACTTCGTTCATATGCGTGTTCTTGGGGGCGCCGGAGGCCACGTACCACGGGTTCCGGGTGAAATACGAATACTGCCCCATGAAAGAAAGCGCCCCATACTTCGCATCCTTCCAGAAGGTGTTCGTAAATCCGATCGTTCCTTCATGGACGCTCTTGTTCTGGCTGTTGGCGCTCCCTGTAAAGCCGTAACCCACTGCCCCCCCGTTGCCGGGAGCCAGGACTACATTTCGGGCGATGTAAACTCCGCCATAGTAGGCGTAGGCCAGAATGTTCTTATGAGTGAGCTCGAACCCGGACACAGTAGACGCGGACTTTATGAGCGAAAGACCACCATCGTTCCGGACAACAAGATCAGGAGCTTGTCCGAAAATGTAGCGGCCTCCGCCGTCGCTCCAGTAGTTGTTGGTAAAACCGCGAAATCCCTTTACCAGCTCGAGACTGAGGTTAGCCTCGACCCCACCGCCGGCACTCGTGAAATGCTGACCCGTGAGCGGGTTGTATGTTTTGAATGTGCGTTCGACGCCGCCCAATTCGAAGTGGAACGCGTTACCATTGGGTAAGGTCGGATCAAACGCAATCTTCGCCAAGATGTCCGGGTGCGTATTTGGCATGCCGAGAGTTGTTGTGCCGTTGTTTAGCTGGCTCCCATAAGCCGCCGCCAGGTTCGTGGGCAAAACGACCACGCCAGCACCCCCGGAGCCGCCGATATACTGCTCGGCATTGCCCAACGCAAAAGCCATGGTCACTTTGTCGGTCGGATGATA
>DASQID010000178.1:0-5322 GCA_035631775.1 Acidobacteriota bacterium | reverse complement strand
GGCATCTGCTTCGTTGCCGCTCCTCGACGATATACACCGATATCGCCTGCGTCGCGGCGCCTCGCATCTGCCCGCCCCAGGAGCGCCGCAGGCGCGACGGTGCTCGCGCCAAAATGTGAATTTATTCTTGCGCCAGCCCTTTGCGTACTTTGAGTCTTGGCGGTTCGCAGTTCGCAGAGGGCACTGATCGCCGGCAGACTGCCAACCACTGCGAACAGCAAACTGCGAACGGCGAACCTGAAATCAGTGCAGTGATTATAGGGGTCATTGCGGCCTCCTGCTTTTTGATTGCGGCTATGCCGCTCCGTGAAATTCGGGTATTTCGTGGCAGTTTTCAGGGACGCTTGCGCCTATAATGATGCCGGCTCCGAGGTTCATGACTCGACTCGGCCTGGGCATGCCGCAATGATCGATAGACGCGAACTGAGATATCGCGTGAAGCAGCTCTTCGAAGTCCCCCGGGAGACCAGGTTGCTTCTCATAGAGGCCGCTGTGGCGCTGCTCCTGTGGGAGTCTGCCGGCTGGATATTGGAATTCCGTCCCAGCATCCTGCCGACACCTTCGAGAATCCTGCTTGAGATCTGGCGTCAATTTCCGTTACTCCAGACAAGCGGACAGACGACGTTCGAGGAGATCACCTTGGGCCTTCTGCTCGCTGTACTGCTTGCCGCACCGATTGCTTACCTGTTGGCTGTAGTTCCGAAGGCACACCGATACGCTGCTCCCTTACTGCAGGCGATGCACCGGGCACCGCTGCTGGCTTTGGCTCCGGTGCTTTTCCTGTGGTTCACTCTCGGATTGCTTCCGAAGGTCCTGATGGTGTCGTTGATGGCGTTCTTCCCCGCAACTGCGGGAATTCTGAGAGGACTGCGCTCGATCCCGGACGAAATGAGAGAACTTCTCCGGATCATGCAGGCGGGCAGCATGCAGGTTGCGGTCAAACTGCATATTCCCGGAAGCCTTCCCGGTTTTTTGGACGGTCTGAAGTCTGCGATAACCATGGGGATCTCGGGGGCGGTGGTGGCTGAATTTGTTGCCGCTGACGAGGGATTGGGCTACCTGATTCTCTCCGGGATCTCGAAGATGGATGCTCCGTTTGTCTTCGCCTCCCTGACGGTTCTGACCGCCATCGGCCTTGCTTTTTATGTGGCGGTGACACTGCTTGAGCGCATTTTGATTCCCTGGCACAATGAATCTGCCAACCGGGACGGAGCACCCTTCGGGAGGCATGCATAACGAAGGCAACGTCAACCCGGAGGTGAGATGAGTACCATCCGGATCTATAGACAAAATCCTGACACGTATGAGAGGGAACCCCTAGGAACAATCAGCGAGAGTCAATTGGGCTTCCTCATCGACAATCTCGAAGAGGAGTTGGAGGAAGACGAGGACTACTGGATGAATCAGGCAACCATCGAATATCTCAGAGATTTGGGAGCTGATGAGATCCTGCTTCGGTTGTTGGAGAAGGCAATAGCCGGTTCGAGCGAGGGCGTTGATATTTCGTACCAGATAGAGTAATTCTTTGCGTCTTCAGACGAGTGAAAAGATCGGGGATTGTCCTCAGGGTTAGCGCAAAAATAACTTCACAATTAGGTTGAAAGAAAAGTCCTGTGGCGCCGGTCATCAAACCGGCGCGCGCCACGGCCACAGGCCGCGACCGGGGGGGCTGATGACCCCCCGCACATAAATCTCGTACAACAACCGGGGGAACGGCAGAGCCTTTTCAAGTAGCACCGCCAGGGCGGTGGTTTACTTAATGGGATTACAGGTTGAGGTTGTTTTTCTTGGGAAGCAGGCTCACGGCCGCCGCCCCGATAACCGCCAGACAGATGAGCAGCAGAAATCCTACCGAATAGCTGGCAGTCCGGTCGCGGATCGATGCGACGACCATCGGCGCCAGAGCTTCCGCGACCGCATCGGCGGTCAGAATCACTCCCATCAAACGTCCCAGCACGGGGACGCCGAAGATCTCGGCGGCCATCAGAGGAATGATCATGTAGTCGCCTCCCAACCCGATCCCGAAAACAAATGCAAAGCCGTAGAGTGCAGTTGGTGAGGAGGCGTAGAACAGGAGCGGAATCGCGGATGCCACGATCGAATAAATGAGCAGCATCACGTACTTTTTCGGGAATCGGTCAGCCAGCCATCCCATGAGCAGGCGTCCCGCGATGCTGCTCATTAAAACAAAGAAGAGAACGTTCGCTATGGCCCCCTGAGCCAGCTTCTGATCAAGGCTCAGGAATAGTTTCAGATTCTGCACCGTCCCGCCGACTGCCCCGATAGAGCACATGCTGCCGATGGCGAGCAAATAGAATGCGCGCGACTTGAATACAGTGCCCATGGGAACTGTTTCGGCAGCGGGAGCAACCGCCTTTCGCGCGGCCGGACCTTCTTGCACAAAAAAAGCCAGCGGGAATGAGATGACGATCATGAGCAGGCCGAGCGTCAGCAGTGCCGTGTGCCAGCCCAGACGCTGGATCAAGCCATTGGCCAGGAGAGGCACGATCGCGCCTCCGATCCCGATTCCAAGGTAGGCAATCCCCATTGCCCTTCCGCGCGATCTGTCGAACCAGCGGGAAAGCAATACCTGATTAGGCAGAGGGCCGCCACACACATAGCCGAGTGCGTTGAAGAGATAGAAGAAATAGAAGAACCCTACGGTGGAAATGACAGACAGACCCGCAAGCGCGGAGCCCCCCATGAGAATGCCTACGAGCATCAGACGTCGAGGGCCGAATCGATCCACAATCCATCCGGCGATGAATCCGAATACGGGGCCGACAACAAGCTTGCTCAGCGCGTTGCCCGAAGTGACTTGCGCACGAGTCCAGCCGAACTCCCGGACCATAAAGTCATAGAAGAAAGGGAGGCCGTAAAGCGCAAACCCAACGATTGAGAAAAGGGCCAGAAACGAGGTCGCAACCACGTACATGCGGGCCCTACCCCAATGTTCAGGGGCAACTCCCATGACCCGCCCTGCCTCCTGCTCACTGACAATTTCCTGCATATCCGCTCGATACCTGATGGCAGCCGGAACCTTGCCGAACTGCAGCGGGCAGCCAGCGTAGATGTCGGAAGGGTACGATACCCGGTCTCCGGGCGGTCCCGACTCGATTTCCACGAAATAAGGAAAGCGCAATCACTCCAGGCTATATAATAGCCACGGTCCGCCATCATAGAGTTGCGCGCAATGGCAAGCAAGCTCGATCTGGAAATTCAAGTCAGCCTGAACGAAGTTACAGTGCGGCGTTCCGAGGATGTTGTGGGACCGTTGACCGTGCAGATAGCCCGTGGGGAGTTCCTTTCCCTGGTCGGACCAGGCACTGGGAAAGGCCTGGTCTTGCGTGCGATCGCGGGCCTTGAACCGCTGGAATCAGGGAGCATCGATTTCCATGACTCCGGGCAGCCGGCTGCCAGGGGGTTGGGATTCGTATTCAGGGATTCCGCACTCTTTCCCTGGCGAAGCGTCCTCGGGAATGTGACACTCGAAGCGGAGATACGCCGGCTCGATTCCCGAACCTGTGAACAGTGGGCTCTTCGCCTCCTCGCGGCAATGTCGCTTGCCGGATCGGAAAATCGCCGGCCCTGTGAGTTACTGCCGGAGGAGGCGCAGCGCGCGGCAATCTGCCGCGCACTGCTGAACAAACCGTCGCTGCTGCTTTTGGACGATCCCTTCGGCAGCATGGATTTTGCAGCACGTGAACATCTCGTTTCGGATTTTCAACGTCTCTGGATGGACTTCCACTTCGCTGTCGTTCTTACTACCGGGGACATTTCTGAGGCAGTCCTTCTTTCGGATCGGATAATGCTGATGTCACAGCGGCCTGAGCGCATCATTCAAATTCTCGAGATCGACCTTCCCCGCCCGCGCCGGTTTGACAAGGCAACCACACCGCTGATGGCCGAATACGCCAGCCGCGTACGAACAATTTTCCGCTCCCAGGGCCTCCCTTATTAGAGCTGGATTTGCAGGCAATAATGGAGAGCAGGCAGCGAATTTATCCTGCACAACGACCGCAGTAACGGCAGAGCCTTTTCAAGTCGCACCGACAGAGACGGTGGCTTACCTTAATAGAGTTACTTGTGTCCCAGCGGAGTTCCGCAACAGGCGCGGGGACGCGGAGAAATGAATCCTCCGCATTTCCGAGTCTTATCTGCCCGCCTTATGCTGCAATATCCGCATCGCTCCGTTTGGATGGCAGGCTGTGACAGGCAACGATAGAGCTCAGGCTTGGGCCAGACGGGGGACGAAGGGGTGATCGGTAATCTGTCCGCGGAAGGATCCCGACCATCTGCCTGGAATCGGGTTCGAGCACTTGGGGCAGCTGCCGTCGCTCGTCAGCGCGTAGCTGCGGATGCGATATCCATAGCGCTCGATGAGAAGCTCCCCGCATATCGGGCAATAAGTGTTCTCAAGCTGGCGGACTATTCCCGGCAGATTGCCGGCATAAACATATTTCAGTCCGGCGCGTTTTCCGATCGCGGCGGCTCGCTGCAGGTCCGCCGTGCGCGTGTCTTGCGGCTCGGTCATCTTGTAATCCTGATGAAATGCAGTCACGTGCCAGGGGATCTCCGGAGACACACCTGCGACAAACTCGGTAAGGTTCGCAAGTTCTTCTTCAGAGTCATTGAATCCGGGAACAAGCAGTGTGACAATCTCCAGCCACATGCTCATCTCGTGAACGCTCCGGATAGTATCCAGAATTGGCTGCAGACGTCCGCCGAGCTGGCGATAGCGGCGATCGTTGAAGCTCTTCAGATCGATCTTGTAAAGATCCACCCAGGGGCGGATATAGTCCAGGACTTGAGGTGTCCCGTTGCCGTTCGAGACGTATCCCGTCAGGAGCCCGGCGCCCTTGGCCTCCTTGAAGACCGCAACGGCCCATTCGCTCGTGATCAGCGGCTCGTTGTACGTACTCACCACGATTTCAGCTCCCTGAGATCGGGCCATGCGCACCAGCTGCATCGGAGTAGTCTTCAGGGGCGGCGAAATAGCGTGGGGATCCCGCAGGGCTTGGGAAGTGACCCAGTTCTGACAGTAGCTGCAATGAAGATCACAGCCCAACATCCCAAAGCTGAAGGCCAGGGCCCCCGGCCGCACGTGGAAAAACGGTTTCTTTTCTATCGGATCACACTGTGCGCCGCCGACGTAACCGAAAGGCACCCTGAGAACGCCGCCGCGATTGAAGCGAACCTTGCACACACCCAGCGCACCGTCCGGTATGGGACAGCAGTGTCCGCAGGCATAGCATCGGACGCGGTTCCCTTCCTGCTTCTCCCAAAGCTCCCCTTCAACGGTATATTTCTCGAGCACTTCCG
>DASQID010000177.1:0-14249 GCA_035631775.1 Acidobacteriota bacterium | reverse complement strand
GGCATCTGCTTCGTTGCCGCTGCTCGACGATATACACCGATATCGCCTGCGTCGCGGCGCCTCGCATCTGCCCGCCCGGCGCTCGCGCCAAAATGTGAAGTTATTCTTGCGCCAGCCCTAAGTCCCGTTCACTTCAATTTGTGGGCTCTGCGGCCCATCAGTTCGATCTCCTCGACCGCGCCCGCCTCATTGCGCACAAACGAAATAGCGGGGACGTTATCTTCCAGCGCGAAATATCTGGTTTCTGTCTCGGCAAACATCCTCACCTTCGGCCTCCAGGACAGAAAGAGCCAGAGGGCGCCTTCTTCGACTGCGAAGCGGAACTGGTCGCCTTGAAGGTCGAAGATCCCTTCGAAATTCTTCAAAACCTGGGGCGGCACCGAGACGGCTGTCTTGTGTTCCTGCCGGAAGTCAGGCCAGCCATATTCGGTGGCGATCGATCGCAGCACTTCCAGGAACAGTTGGTCGCCGAAGTCTCCATTAGTCATGATCGCGGCCCCGTCACCCGATTCCTCATATAAAACGAAAAAGCAACGGTAGCCTTCGTTTCCGCCGCCATGACTGAACCGTCGACTTGCTCCCTGGCCATCGATTTCAATTCCCAATCCCCAGTTTTGCTTCTGAATGGCCAGCATTGCCTTTGCCATTTCCGGGGACAAAACCTTGCCCGGATGACCGAGGGCCTCCTCACGCAGTTCCAGTGCGAACTTTGCGAGATCGGAGGGGGTGGTCCACAAGCCGGCCGCAGCCATCTCGGGATAGGTGTGCCAGAGACCTCTGATGACCTTCCCATCTGGCCGGTGCCCGCGCGCCGCATTGGCGCGCAGTGCCTCCGGCAGCGGCTGTTCGTAAGTACTGCGATCCATGCCGATGGGGCCGAGCACCATCTTTCGCATGAGGCTGGGAAACGCGATTCCGGTCCGGTCGATCATCAGCTGCTGCAGCACGGTGAAACCTCCGCCGGAATAGCGCCAGGTGTTGCCGGGGGTGATATCCACGCGGACAGGCTGCGAGTTTGCCGGTTTCACTCCGTCGAGGATCTGCACCAGTGTTGGAACCGACTCACCCTCCGCATAGCCGCGAAAACCGTGCACCGTAAGTCCCGCCGTATGGCTCAGGAGACGCCGTACAGTGACTCTTTCTATCTTGGTGAAGCCGTTCTCGGGCACCTTCCATGACTTCAGCCTGCTGTTAACGTCCTCATCGAGTGTGAAGACGCCCCGTTCGATCATGCGCAGCGCCGCCATCGCCGCAACCGGCTTGCTGATCGAGGCAGCCTGAAACAGCGTATCCCTGTTCACCAGAGTTGCTCCGCCGAATTCGAGGCTGCCGTATCCTTTCGCCCAGGCAATCTTGCCGTCATGCAGAACTGCCACGCTGACTCCCGGTGTGTGGTAGTGCAGCATTCGGTCTGCCAGAGTCCAATGAGCCGAGGAAGCGCCGTCCAGCACTACGGGCGGCATCAAGTTGTTCTCGATCCTTGCAATTGAGTCTCCCTGAGTTTGCCCGTGCGTTGTCACCGCGAGCAGGATCGGGATGAGAAGGCGGATGTCGGCTTTCATGGAAGAATCCCCAAACGAGTTTGGTATTTCTTCGCGTCTTCGCGCCTTGGCGGTGGATTTCTAAAAAGCCACCGCTAAGACGCAAAGGCCCCAAGACAGGTGTTGTATCCGTGTCGAAGTGGCAAGGATTTGAAGGTTTTTAGTACGGAACAAATCGACGCCTCATCAGTAGTTGATCATGTGGCCGCCGAGTCCGTGAACCGCTTCCTGTATCGCCTCACTCAGTGTCGGATGCGCGTGGACATTGCGCGAGACCTCGCTCGCCGTCAACTCCCACATGCGGGCCAGAGTGAGCTCGGGAAGGAGTTCGGTAACATCGGGACCGATCATGTGGCCGCCGAGAAGTTCGCCGTTCTTCCGGTCGCTGATCAGCTTCACGAAGCCCGCGGTATTGCCCAAACCCTGCGCCTTGCCGTTGGCCAAAAACGGGAACTTAGCGACATTCACGGCGTAGCCCTTTTCGACGGCCTGCTTCTCCGTGAAGCCGAAGCTGGCGATTTGAGGCTGACAATAGGTGGCGCGCGGCATCATATCGTAATCCAGCACGATGGTCTCGGCCCCGGCAATATTCTCCGCAGCCACGATCCCCATGGCCTCCGCCACGTGAGCCAGCATCAGCTTTCCCGTCACGTCCCCGATGGCATAAATGTGCGGCATGCTGGTCTGCATCTTCTCGTTGATATCGATTGTCCCGCTCTCGTTGAGTCGGACCCCGGTTTTTTCGAGGCCGTATCCCTCGACATGAGCCTTGAATCCGATCGACTGCAAAACCCTCTCGGTTTCAAGCACGTTCTGCTCGCCGTCTGGACCCGTCACGGTCACACGGACATTGCTTCCGGTATCTTCGATCTTTTCGACCTTGGTCTTCACCTGAATCTTGATGCCGTCACGGCTGAATTGCTTGTGAAGCTCGGCGGACACCTCCTCGTCCTCGAGAGGAACCACGCGGTCGAGGAATTCGACGATGGTGACATCGACTCCGTAGCTGCTCATCACATATGCGAACTCCACGCCGATCGCGCCGGCGCCGGCAACGATGATGCTGCCGGGCAGCTTGGCTTCCATGATCTGCTCTTCATAAGTGACAACACGGCTGCTGAGGCTGGATCCCGGAATGAGCCTTGTGGTCGAGCCGGTCGCGATGATGCAGTGGTGGAACTCGAGTGTCTCGGAGGCCCCCGAGTTCAGCCGAACGTCCAAGGTGTGGGCGCCGCGGAACGAGCCTCTGCCTTCGTATTCGTCGATTTTGTTCTTGCGCATGAGAAAGCGGACGCCCCGGACCCTGCCGTCAGCCACGCGCCGGCTCCGTTTGAAGGCTTCCCCATAATCGAAATGCACTTCGCCGTCAACACGGATGCCGAACGTCTTTGCCTCGTGCTTGAAGATGTGCACGAGTTCGGCGTTGCGCAGGAGTGCCTTGGACGGGATACAGCCGACGTTCAGACAGACACCTCCCCAGTACTTCCTTTCGACAATTGCCGTTTTCAGACCGAGCTGGCTGGCGCGGATCGCGGCGACATATCCACCGGGTCCCGCGCCCAGAACCACAACATCGTATTGTTTTGCCATGGCGGATGAACTCCTCGATTCAGCTGTCGTGATGGGTAAGTCTTATCAGAAAACGACATCCACGGATAGATCGTGTTCCATTCTCGACGTGCGTGAGGTTCGGATTCTGCGCGGGCAGGGGATTCAACTCTCCGGAGAGGACGCAGCCGGTTGCACCCCCGGATCTTGCCTCTCGACAGCAACCTCACGACCCAACTCGGCTGCACGGTAGGCAGCGAACAGGGCCTCGAGCGTACGCAGGTGCTCAGCGGCGGTCTGGGTGATCTGCCCGCCCAACAGCATGGCATCCACGAATTCGCGCTGAAGTGCCCAGAAACTCTCGAGGTAATCCTCCCGCGGGTTGCGCGTCTGATCAAGTTCCACCGCGCCGCGGCGAAAGACTCTGAAGCGGGCGGTGTCGCCGCGGGTCATCGTCCCTTCATACAAGGCCGATCCCTCTTCCCCCTCCAGCAGAAGGCCGCCCTCCTGTATGCCGAGGGGCTTCCAAGCGATATCTATGACCGCAGTTGCTCCCGAATATTGGTAGGCTGCAAATGCCAAGCTCTCGCCCCGGACTTTCGGGTTGAGGCTGCACAACGTCACACGCACGCTTTTCGGCTCGCCGAGTGCGGCCCGCATCATGTCGACCAGGTGAGAGCCGTATTCGAAGAGGATTCCCTGTGGCGCCCGTGTCTTGAATTCCTCAGCGGGTTCGCCCGGATCATGCTGGAAGAGGCGCATCCAGCGCAGAGCTCCGAAGTCCGCCTCGCGGATCCGCTCCAGGATGGTGCGGAACCAGGGACGGTAGCGATGGTTTTCATGCACCATGAAGAGACCCCTGGCACCGAGTGCCCGCGTCGCGAGGTCGCGGGCGTTCTGCAGCGTTCCGCACAGCGGCTTCTGGCAGATAACATGAATTCCCGCCTGAAAGGCTTCGAGGCAATGAGCATAGTGCAGCCTGGGCGGCGTTAGAATTTCGACAAAGTCCGGCTTCGTCAGATCGAGGATCTCACTCAGGCTGCGACAGGCGAGGGCTTTGGGAGCGAATGCGTCCCTGCGAGCATGGGCGCGCTCCACGAGCGTGTCTCCTAGTGCGACGATTTCGACCTCCGGGATGCGCTGCCAGCCACGGAGGTGAAACTCAGAGATCGAGCCGCAGCCCAGAATTGCTCCCTTAAGCTCTGCATTCGCCCCGGATTGCATCAAATGTCCTCGTTGCCTGTTGCCATCGTACCGTTTCGCCGGAGTTGATTCAATGAAGGGAAAATCTGCCACGGACTCAGGGGATTTCCCGGCGCGGCCTTTGACAGCCCATCGCGTCTTCGCGCCTTGGCGGTGGCTTTTAAAAAGCCCCGCTAAGACGCAAAGGCGCCAAGCCGGGTCTTGTATCCTTGTCTAGATGACAATAGCGGCTCAGTTCTGGTAGAAAATCATTGTTCCGGCCGGGATTGAAGACGCGTCAATCCCGTCTCCGCTGACAATGTCACCGTCGGGCAGGCGGTAAAATGTGGAGGGATAGTTCCATTTTATTCCGGCGATGGTTGAGGGTGATCGGCGCGCGTTGACATATCCTCCATAGACATAACCCACGAGGGCGCGGGTCCCCGATGGCGGTTGAGCCAAGAGCTTGCGCCACCCTCGGCGTTTTCTGAGTTCGTAGCCTGTACGGATCAGGCCGTCGGGGAAGAAGTAGATGGTCGAGCGCGCGGCAAAATCTCCACCCGCCAAATCGCGCGCTGTCGCTCCATCTCTCGGGACTTCGAGAAATCCCTCGAATTCCTGGGCTTCGTCGCTGTCACCCAACTGAACGCGAGTCCCGAGAGGCAACGAGTCCCAGTCCTTTATCTCGTTTCCGTGCAGTTTCCGGCCGTCGGGCAGCGTGTAGATCGTGCTTCGATCGTCGTAGCGTTCCCGTCCGATCTGCCAGGCCGAGGCTTCCTTTGAAATCACCGTTGACTGTGCTGGTACGACCGGTGGCGCCGCGACCGTCGGTTCCAGTCCCCGCTTCCGCTTTGCCGGCATTCTGGCGAAGAGAAAGCTGTAGAGCGCGGCGTCGCCGATTTTCAGCCGTCCCGATTCGACATCGACGTCGCGATCGGGCTTAGCCATGAGCCCCAGCCGCTCCCGAACGTCCGCGCGTGCGAAGATCATGCCGCAACGCTTTCGTCCCCGATGATTGTCGTGGTGGAATCGGTTCGGCCGTCCGTAGGCGACCATAGAGTGGGTCAGGACATTCCGATCCGAGATGCCATAGACACTCTTCAACTGTCTCAGCAAGCCTCGAAGGGCCGCATACTGCTCTTCAGCGATGTCCTGGTTATGGTGGCCGACGACCTCAATGCCGATGGAGTAATTGTCTATGACGTTGTGACCCTGCCACATGCTCCGTCCGGAGTGGGTGGCTATTTTGTCTCTGTCTATAATCCGGTAGATCTTGCCGGATGTGCAGACGAAGTAGTTGGCTTCCCCCCGCTGCTGAACCTTGTTCAGCGAGCCGCTCTCTTCGCCTTCCGTGGTGTGGAGGACGATGTAGTCCGTGTGAGGGCGCTGCGGGCGTTTTGAATTGCGAGGGCTGAGGCGGTCCTGGATCTCTATCGCTGGGGGCGCCTCGATTCCCCAGCGCATCAAGGCTGCCGTACCGGCCAGCAAGAATCGGCGCCTCGTGGTGAGCTGTCGCCCCGACTCAGAGCTCCGAATCAACTGATTTGGCATTACTTTGTGCGCCTGCTCCGAAGTTCTACGTATTGCGGAAGGCGTAAGATAGCACAGTTGCTCGCGGATAGCTCACTGTTCCGTTCGCACTTGCAGGCCGGCGGCGGCGCAAGGGGCATGGATTCAAGGGGTACGACAACGACGCGCGTGCGGATTTATGATTGACGATTTACGGTTGACGATTGAACGTCCGGCAGGTCTTTCTCACATTTGGGCTGGAAGAAAGTCCTGTGGCGCCGGCCATCAGACCGGGGCGCGTCGCCGCCAGAGGCCGCGACCGGGGGGTCTGATGACCCCCCGCACATGAATCCCTACTGTACCAGAATGTGATTTTATTTTTGCGCGAACCCTCAGGGAATTCCCGGCAGCGTTGCAGCCGATTGAATTTAGCCCGGCCTTGAAGGCGAAAACTAGCTTTCTGTCGCGAAACTCCACGAATCGCATGTTAGGTCGGGCCCCGGAGGGGCCCAAGCAAGTAGCCGGGGGCGCAAGCCCCCGGATAGGATATTGCATAATGCCGAGCCCCGGCAGGGGCGAAAGGCCTTTGTATTCTACGGGTTATCTGTCGCCCCTCCAGGGCTCTGGTTATTCTCGACAATCCCAACCCCGGGCTGCGCTTCGCTTGCCCGGGGCTACTGGCTGGCGCCCTTCCGGGGCCCTCCGGGGCGCTTTCGGCGCGATAAAGCAGGTTCGCGACAGAAACTAGCTACGGACGGTAACTTGGCAGGAAGAGGGCAACCCCCAGGAGCAAGGTCAGGACGATCATTACGACGCTGGTCAGCCATGCGATGATATTGAACGTGCGTGAGTTCCGATAAGGCCCCATCAAGTCCTCGCGGTTACAGAGCCGCAGCATGAAGATCAGCACAAAGGGGAGGATGATGCCGTTCGCAACTTGCGAGAGGAGGATGATCGGTACCTGTCTGCTCTCGCTGAGGATCAGCACCGCCAGCGCGCCCAGCACGATCAGGCCGGTATAGAGGGTATAGAAAGCCGGAGCTTCATGCGGGCGTTTGTTGATTCCTGATTCGAATCCGAGACCCTCGCAGACATAGTAGGCCGTGGCTAAGGGAAGAATGCATGCCGAGAACAGGGAGGCATTGCAGAGACCGAAGGCAAACAGGGCGCTGGCCGCACGTCCGGCAAGCGGCGCGAGCGCCACCGCTGCGTCAGCGGCGTCATTGATTTGCCGATGGCCGCTGGCGTAGATCGTGGCAGCGCAGGCGACGATGATAAAAAATGCGACAACGTCGGTGATGATGCAGCCGATGATCACATCCAACCGCGATTGGACGTAGTTCTTGAGCTTGATTCCTTTCTCCACCACAGCAGATTGCAGATAGAATTGCATCCAGGGGGCGATGGTCGTACCGACCAGGCCGATGATCATGTAGAGATATGCCGAGTCGAACTGCACTGTGGGCTTGACGGTGCTCAACAGGGCGAAACCCCAGTTCGGATGGGCCAGAAAGCCGGATATGAGATACGCCACATAAAAGAGGCAAGCCACAAGGAAGATCTTCTCAACAAGCCGGTAGGTCCCCTTTACAACCAGCAACCATACCAGCAGGGCCCCCAGTGGCACCGATATATAGCGGTTGACGCCGAATACCGACATCCCCGAGGCAAGTCCGGCAAACTCCGAGATTGTGTTGCCGAGATCGGCGAGAAGTAGTAACACCATGAGCCAGAAGGTAATCCGGAAGCCGTATTCCTCGCGTATCAAATCGGCCAGTCCCTTTCCTGTAATCACCCCCATGCGGGCAACCATCTCCTGAACAACGACCAAGGCGACAGTGATGGGTATCAGAGACCATAGAAGGGTGTAGCCGAAATGCGCTCCGGCGACCGAGTAGGTATAAATGCCGCCAGCATCATTGTCCACGTTGGCGGTGATGATGCCGGGCCCGAGCACGCTCAGGAAGATCAGGACATTGGTCTTGAAGTGTCGTAAACGCTCGGAGTTCATTATCAACTCTTGCTGTATGGAGTTCCTACTTTTCCTTGATCACAAGTTCCAGAACGTCATCCGCCGTGACAACTCCGAGAAGCCTTCCATTGTCATCAACCACAGGAAGGGAAAGCAGGTTGTATTTGCGAAACATGCTGACCACGGTTCTTTCGTCTGCATGAAAGGGCACAGAAATAAGGGGCTCGGTGGACAGCTCGCGCAGGGACGTGCCTCTGTCGGAGACCAAAATGCGAGCCAGCGAGACATCGCCGGACAGCGCGAGATTGGTCGCGATCAGATATACCGAATGAACAGATTCGATGGGCCCGGTAAAACTCCTCAAGGTTCTTACGGCATCCTCCACCGTGCCCGTTTCGAGGACCACGGGGAACTCCGTCGTCATCAGGCCTCCTGCTGTGTTTTCTTCAAATCCCAGCAACTCGCGCACTTCGTTGGCTTCCTCGGTCTCCATGTTGGCCAGCACCTGCGCGGAGGTCTCGGGCGACAGTTCCTGCAGGACGTCAGCCGCCTCGTCCGGAGCCATTTCCTCAACGATATCGGCGGCTCGCCCGGCGGAGAGACTGTTCAACAAAGCCACCTGCATGCGCGTCGGTATTTCCGATACCGCTTCGGCAGCGGTCTCATCATCCAGGGATTCAATCACCGAGCGCTGCTCGTCGCGGCTGAGTTCCTCGAGGATGTCGGCAAGGTCTGCGGGGTGCAACTGTGCCAGCCGGTTGTATGAGATTCGCAGCTTGACACGGCGCGCCGGATCCGACTCGATCAGGTTGACGAATTCCCAGGGAATCGTCTTTGTGGGCAGGACCGAAGCAATCATCCGGATTCTGTGCTTTGCCAGGAGCCCCTGAAGTAGACGCCGCATTGCCGCCGCCGCCCCAACGTTAACCGCGACGATGCGCAGGTCGGTGTGCTTTTCGTTGGGCTGGATGTCGAAATCCACATCAATGACGCGAACCACCTTCTGGTCATTTACATCGATGATCTGCTGGTCCAACACGTCCTTCTTGACGCGCATCAGTCCTTCGTCGGGAGCAGAGTCGGGGATCTCTTCAGCCGAGACGCTCGTTTGCACCGCGCGCACGGAAATTGTCGAGATCTGCTCGCGTCCGATACAGCGGATCTGTTTTTTCGGCGTCCGAACGATATAGCAGACAACCAGGAGAGCGTTCTGGCTCGGGTTGATGGCGAGGTCAACCAGGTGCCCGAGGTATTCGCCCCTCGCGTCATAGGTGGGAAGGTTTTCGAGTTCGGAGAAGTAGATCATATAACACCTCAAACTGCGCTCAGGAGACTCTGCCACGAATTACTCGAATTGCACATAGCAAATTCGTCTATATTTATCCCGTGCAAATCAGGTAGTTACAGCCGCTTTCATATGGGTGCGACTTGAATTCGAGTTCGGGCTTGCGATGGGCGGTTCGGCTGACGGCATCTGCAGCTATCATTGCGGCTATCACAGTTCTCTACTTCCATGTCGCGGCTGCAAACGCCACCACGGTAGCCCTGTCATTTCTGCTGGCGATACTGGGCATCGCGACCGGCTGGGGACTTGTCGAGAGTCTGTTTGCTTCAGTACTCGCCGTCATCTCCTTCAATTATTTCTTCCTGCCCCCGATTCGTACACTGACCATCTCGGATCCGCAGAATTGGGTGGCACTGCTCGCTTTTCTGGTAACCTCAGTGACGGTGAGCCAGCTCTCCGTGCGGGCCAAGCGGCGGGCCGCGGAAGCGATTGAACGGCGGCTCGAGGTCGAACGGCTGTACGAGCTTGGTCAGGCGATGCTCCTCAGTTCGGGGCTGCGCCCGGCTGCCAGGGAGACCGTGAACCGCATCATGCAGATATTCGACATCCCCTCCGCCGCTTTCTATCTCAAGTCGGAGAATGCATTCTTCCGGTCTGATCCAGGGGTACTTTCGGACCAACAGCTGCGCGACGCAGCGGAGTGCCGCGATCCCGACGTCGACCTCGAGAGCCAGACGGCGCTCGTCCCGCTCAGGCTGGGAGGTCAAACCATAGGAAGCCTGGGATTTACAGGGCGGGTGCTTTCGAATGCAGCACTCAATGCCGTCGCCTATCTGGTCGCGATCAGTATCGAAAGAGCGCGCTCACTCGAGGAGGCCAGCAGGCTGGAAGCCGCTCGCCAGAGTGAGTCGTTGAAGTCGGCCCTGCTCGATGCGCTGGCCCATGACTTCAAGACGCCACTTACATCCATCAAGGGAGCGGTGACCCATCTGCTGGGCAAGAAACACGATGACGAGGAGCAAGAACTCTTATCCCTCGCCAATGAGGAAACGGAGCGTCTGAACCGCCTGGTCGTGGAGGCGCTCGAAATGGCTCGGATAGATGCAGGAAGGCTCCACCCGGACAGGCAGCCGCAGAAGATCGACGCCATTGTTTCTGCCGCACTTCTCGATCTGGAGAGCATCCTGACAGACAGGACAGTGGAGATCCGGATCCCCTCGGATCTTCCACGCGCTGAGGTGGATTTCGAATTCATACAGCAAGTCATCAAGCAGGTGATCGATAATGCCGCCCGATATTCGCCTGCCGGCTCTCCGATCACGGTATCTGCAGAGTCAAGCGGCGAAAAGATCGTGGTAAGTGTCCAGGACCGAGGGCCGGGCATCGACGAGCAGGAGCAGTCCCGGATCTTTGACAAGTTTTTCCGGGGACGCGGATCTGAGCAGCTGTCACCGGGGACGGGTCTGGGACTCTCAATAGCAAAGGGCATTGTGGAAGCCCACGGCGGCAGGATCTGGGTAGCCAGCCGTCCAGGTGTCGGTTCCGTATTCAGCTTCTCACTGCCTGCATTCAAAGGGGAGGCTCGGCAATGAGTGCCGCTAAGATCCTGGTGGTGGATGATGAGCCGCAGATTCGCCGGCTGCTGCGCACGACGCTGACCGCAAGTGGATACCAGATTGCCGATGCTCGCTCCGGCGAGGAGGCTCTCGAAAGGTTCCGAGACTATATGCCCGACCTTGTGATCATGGATCTCAACATGCCGGGCATGGGCGGACTGAATGCCTGCCGCGAGATTCGCATAGGCTCCGATGTGCCGATCATCATTCTGACGGTCCGCAATGCCGAGAGCGAAAAAGTAGAAGCGCTCGATGCCGGAGCCGATGATTACGTATGCAAGCCGTTTGGCATGCAGGAACTTCTGGCGCGCATTCGGGCGGCCTTGAGGCGGGCGCCTACCTCCCCCGAAGGTGGCCCGCGTACATTCGTTTCGGAGGACCTCGATATCGACTTCGAAACCCGAAAGGTGCGCTTGAAGTCCAGGAGTGTCCGGCTGACACCAAAAGAATTTCAACTTCTGCGCTATCTGGTTTCCCAGGAAGGAAAGCCTGTACCGCATCGCCAGATTTTGCAGGCGGTCTGGGGTCCGGACTACGGTGACGAGAGCGATTACCTCCGTGTCTTCATAAACCATCTGCGCAAGAAAATCGAACCCAATCCCGCCAAACCGAAGTACATCCTCACCGAACCATGGGTCGGCTACCGTTTCGCATCCGGCGACTAACTCCATTGGGCCAGCCCACCTCCTAATTTCGGTGACAGGCTACTCAATCCCCGAACTCCTCAAGCTCGGTCAACAATCCCACTGAATTTGGTGGTTGAGTAGCCTGTCACCGAACTTCTGCGGAGTCCTCCGGTGGACGCCGCTCCTCGGATGCTTCCTGCCAGACCTTCTTGAGCACTTCCTTGGCATTCGGAGATTGCAGTTCCGATTCCAGGAGTCGAAGGGCAACCCGGACGACGTCCCGGTGGTGAAGCTTGTGTCCAGGTCCCTTTTCCGAGAGCGACAGCCACAAATTGTGAAGCAGATTAATATCCTCAGGCCAGAGCCTGGGTGGATGCGGCCCAAGGTTAAAAAATGTTTGCTTGCCGTTTGTTTCGTCGAGAATCTCCAGAGACAACTGCGGTCGCGGATGCGGCAACCGTTCCCACGCGTCGCCGAAAGCCTTTGCCTGTTCGGATGGGGTCATTTTTGCCGACAATCCCATCACGACCAGACTCGACTTCAGTCTCTGAGCGACTTCCACAGTGGCCCGATTATAGTCGCGACCCGGCACCACGAGCAGTTCGACATGCTTGCCCGCCTTCTCGGCAACTGTGACCACATTGCTGAAGAGCTCCGCCACCTTGTCGGAAAAGATCTGATCCACCTCCAAATCATATCCACCGGAGCCGTACCCTGAGGTCCTCTTCACCGTGAGTGCCACGATGTCAATCTTGCGGGTATCCACTCTCTCCAGCACCTTCTTTAAGTGTCCGAGCTCATAGGGGTTGCGAATTGCGACCAGCACATTGCCCGGTCGAGCGCTGATGGATTGCTGGGACAGATTCTCCTGCGCGACCAGCCTGAACTTCTCCAGTTCCCGGCGCCGTCCGGCCCTCCTTCGGTTGTATTGCTCGCTCAGCTCGAACACTATGAAAATGCAGACGGTGAACCCGAATCCCCAAATTGTGGCTACTTTCTTCGTGAAAATGTTGACGATGGCAAGGGAGAATAGAACGAGCGTGATCAACCCGAGACCTAAAGGCAGTTCACGGCCACCCACCCGCAGATTCAGCGGAACTTTCCATTCCCGTTTTTCCGGCTGCTTATATCGCAAGACGAGAACTGAGAGTCCTTTCATGGCGAAGCTCCACACGATGCCGAAAGCGTAGGCGTCGCCGAGGAGCTGTATGTTGCCGCGCGTCAAAAGGACCGTGAGGATCTGCAGTGTTACTATCAGGGTTATGATGCGGGCGGTGGTTCCAAATTTCCTGTGCGGCGTTCGGAACCAGTCGGGGAGTACTCCGTCTTCCGCGACGCGGTTGAGGACGCCGTTTGAACCGACGATCGCAGTATTGACTGCTCCGGAAAGAATAATCGTACCCACCACCACAACGAAGGCGTGAAAGAGCATCCTAAGGGGCAGAGGCCCGACCACATACATGGACAAGCCGCCGATCAGGTTATCGAGGTAATGGCCTATTCGCTCATTGTCGGGGATGATCATCACCGCGAAGAACGAAACCAGTGATGTGAACACCATGCTATAGATGAAGATGACCATTCCCGTGCGTTTCAGGTTTCCAAGCTTGGGCGAGGCTATCTCGCGGTTGACCTGAGCCAGGCTTTCCTCACCGCTCATCGCGAGTATCGAGTGCCCCAGACCTATGAGAACGGCTATCAGGGTGATCTTCGTGGCCAAGGTCCCTTTCAGCCAGCCGACGGCATCATCGCTGAAGTGAATCGTCTCGAGGCTGGGAAAGGGCACCGGCGCGGCGCCCCGTTTGAATATCGTGATCAGGCACCAGACGATGAGGATGATGACCATTACTGTCGTGAGCTGCATGATGCGCAGGGCCTTCTGGCTGGACTCATGCATCCCGATGATGTTCTTGCGCCAGAAGTAAAGAGTCACCACAATCGTAAACGCCGCGGCAAAGTAGGGCGGATCGACTCTGATTCCGGGCACGTTCACCAGATTGGCTGTTTCGTTGATCAGGCCTGCCAGGTAGAGCCCTGCGCTGACCCCACTGATCGGACCCGTCAGGACGTAGTCAAACATCAGGGCTGAGACCGAGAACTTGGCCAGCGTGCCGCCCAGCGCTTCGTGAACCACTCGGTATACGCCGCCACGGACAAACATGCTGCAGCTCTCGACGTAGACGGCCCGGACGGCATAAGAAAAGAGCATCACTCCGAGAATGAACCAGGGCGCGGATTTGCCAAGGAAGCCCTCCGCGATGCCGCCGGCATAATACGCGGAGGAGGCAAGATCGCACAGGACAATGGCTGCCGCCCTCCAGAACGAGATAAAGGAAAGCATGACCGTGGTAGCTACGACCACCTTAGTTACGGTCGCACGATCCGGCGCTGAAATTGACATACTCTTCTGTTACTGCCCCAGCTGCTGCTGATGAACCAACTTCACGAATGGCGACTGGACCCGGCAACCGGACCCTTCGGATCCCCCTTCACTGCTGAGCCCGAGCCCCTCCTCTGCCTCCCAACCACGCTGTGATGATTCCCGATTGGCGTTTCGCCGCAGGCGAGCGTTTCCTTCCGGTCTTCCCGAGGTGGATGCTTTGCGATGATGCGATAGTCAGACTACAGGGAGGAACGTTAATAAGTTGTTAACAAGGTATAGAGATTTTGTTACTAATGTTGCCCCAAAATCCCATCGACTGTCCCCCGAACTAAATTTCCCGAATAAGAAAATCTCAAGGTCTCATTAACGACTTTTTAATAGGGCGATCTGTATTCTTCCTCCAGCTTTCAGAAAGGCAGCATATGTGCGAGACGAAGAATGTGAGTCGACGAGCGGAATCCAGAGCCGTCTGCAAGCCACTTCAAATTGTCATTCCATGCGGTGACCATGAGCTCGTGCCGGCGGCATTGCGTGCGGCCACAGGCTTGGCACGTGATCTGAATGCAACGGGGACACTCGTGTCGGTC